>JANWLJ010000019.1 GCA_025450955.1 Polyangium sp. (in: bacteria)
CAGGGACGAGGTGCGCCGGCTGATGTGGAACTACGTCGGCATCGTCCGCACCGATCGCCGCCTCGAGCGGGCGCGCCGCCGGATCGAGCTCATCCGCAACGAGATCCGCGACTACTACTGGAACTTCCGCGTCACCGGCGATCTGCTCGAGCTGCGCAACCTCGCGCTGGTCGCGCATTTGATCATCGAGAGCGCGCGCCGCCGCAAGGAGTCGCGCGGCCTGCACTACAACTCCGACTATCCGCAAAAAGACGAACGCTGGGCCAAAGACACCGTGCTCCGTCGCGGCGACGGCCCCGAGCCCGCGTAGCGATCGCTCAGCGCGAGGCGATCGGATCGCCGCTCGGCAGCCGCTCCTGCCCCGGCACGCCCGACAGCTCGCGATAGCCGCACTTGGCGATGAGCTCGCGCGCCGCCGGCTCGTCGACCCACGCGAGCCGCGTGCGCACCACCGCGATGTAATTGTCGACGAGCTGGTGCAGCCAGTATCGCCTGCCCGGCGCCGCATCGAGCTCGGCGCGCTCGGTCAGGTCGACGGTCTCCGACTCGATCTGGTGATGTCCCGGCCGGACCAGATAGCAGAAGTAGGTGTCGCCGCGGGTGGCGCCGACGAGCTGTCCGTTGTCGCGCACCGCCGCGGTCACCGCCCACGCGATCCAGTGCGGCCGCATCACGCACACCTCGGCGAGGTCGCTCGCCACCGGCCCGAAGGCTTCGAGCGGAGTGACGGTGGGCTTGCGAAGCTGATAGCTGTAACAGCCGGCGCCAAAGACGAGCGCGCAGAGGAGGAGGGTTCGCATCGCCAGCGCTAAAGCTTAGCCGATCGGGCGGTTGTCGGCGCGGCACACGCCGTGGTCGCAGAAGTTCTTGGCCCCGCACTGGTCGTCGGAGGCGCACAGCGGATGGCAAGCGGCGTTGATGCAGCGGAACGCCACGCCGCAATCGGCGTCGAAGGTGCACGCCGCGGTGAGCGGCCGGCTCGACTCGGCGCACACTCCGCTCGTGCAGCTCTGCCCGAGGCCGCAGTCGCTGTCCTTGGCGCAGCTCGAGGTGCAGTCGCCGCCGACGCAGGTCCGGCCGGCGCCGCACTGCGCGTCCGAGCTGCAGAGGATGAGCCCGCTCTCGCCGCACGCGGTGGCGCTGCCGCTATAGCAGCGGCCGGCGAGGCACTGGTTGCCCGCGCCGCACGAGGTCGCAGTGCACGGCGCCAGGCAGCGGCCCGCCACGCACACCTGCCCGCCGGTGCAGTCGGCGTCGGCCTGGCAGAGCTGCGGCTGCTGGTTGAGCGGCGGCACCACCTGATTCGGCACGTTGTCGACGATGGTCGGCTTCGGCGAGCTCATGTTCTTCGGCGCGCAGAAGTTCGGCGCCCCGCTCGCCCCCGCCACGCAGCTCGAATCGGCGGCGCAGTCGGCGTCGGAGTGGCACCCGGGACAACAGCCGATGGTGGTGCAGATCTGCCCGCCCGAGCAGTCGGCGCTGGTGGTGCATGCGGTGGGAGTGCTGCTGCCGCCCCCGACCGGCGGGATCGCGTTGGCGTTCTCACGCGTGCAGCCGGCGCCGGCGAACACGAAGATGGCGCTGGCGCACAGGGCTCCGAAGATGTGGATGACGTTCTGGCGCGACATCGTGCTCCTCCGTGGGGGTTCCGTCCCGCGCTTCTACAAGCCGCGTGCCGCTTTCCGCGGGCCGCGCCGAAACGCGGTTTACCGTCGAGAAACGCAATCGGCGCCGATCGCGCCGCGGGCCGCGCGTGAACGACGCTTCACAGGACCCTCTGTGAACGGCTATTGTCGCCCATCATGAGGTGGGCGCTCGCGCTCGGGCTGTTGGCCGGCTGTGGCGCGACCCGGATGCCCAGTCCGGCCCCGTCGCTTCGTGCTTACGCGGACGCGATCGCGCGCGGCGAGGTGCACGCGGCCTACGCCATGCTCGCCGCCAAGGTGCGCGCCCGCATCTCGGAGCCCGACTTCGCCGCCCGCTTCGCCGACACCGCCGAGGAGCGTCGCGCCCGGGCCGGGTCGATCCGCGCCGCGCTCGCCCCGCTGGCCCAAACGCCGATCGTGAGCGCCCAAATCGAAAACCAGGGCCGCGCCGCCGAGCTCGTCCGCGACCCGAACGGCTGGCGACTCCGGCAACCCCGACGCACCGAGGTGGGGGCGGGCTCCCCGGAAGAGGCCCTCGCCCGCCTGCTTCGGGCGCTCGACGGCCACGACCTCGACGCGATCCTCGGGCTGTGCGCTCCTCCGCTTCGCGCCACGCTCGAGCGCGCCCTCGCCGAACGGCTGACCGGGCTCCGTCCGCTGGTCGGCCGAGCGATCGTCCACGCTCCGGACCGCGCCGTTCTCTCTTATGGAGACGGCCACCATATTGATTTCGTGAAAGAAAACGGGGCCTGGCGGGTGGCCGACTTCAACTAGATGCGGGTGCTGGCGTACGCAGCATATTTGTAAATTTCCTGCCGGCTACGCTTCTGGCCAGCGCATTCCGCCTCGACAGGGGGGAGGCGCCGGCCCCGTTTCGTAAAGTTGCGCACCCGTTGGAACTATGCCGTGGCGACGAAAAATCGCCTCGACCCGGGTGCGCGGATCTGTCACACTTGGTCGTTGGAACAGAATCATCCTTAATTACGTTATTGACTTGAAACCACGAATGGAAAACGCGAATTCAATCAATTCGGCACAAGAAGTGCTTAGCAGGGGGGCGGCCCGGCGCCATGCCCGGCCCAACCGGAGGACAAGATGCTTGAGTTCAACGTAGGAGACAAGGCGGTCTATCCGGCGCAGGGGGTCGCGGAAGTGGTGGGGATCGACGCCAAGGAGATCTCGGGCAAGATCCAGAAGTTCTACGTGCTGCGCGTGCTCGACAGCGACATGCGCATCCTGGTGCCCGTCGACAAGGCGGAGCAGGTCGGCCTGCGCGAAGTCGTGCAGGAGGAGCAGATCCGAGAGGTCTACGACATCCTCAAGGAGAAAGAGCTCCACATCGACAAGCAGACCTGGAACCGGCGCTATCGCGGTTTCATGGAGAAGATCAAGACCGGCAGCCTGTTCGAGGTCGCCGAGGTGTTTCGCGATCTGTATCGGCTCAAGGAGACCAAGACCCTCTCGTTCGGGGAGCGCCGCATGCTCGACACGGCGAAGAACCTGATCGTGAAGGAGCTCTCGGTCGCCAAGAACACCACCGAAGTGAAGGTCGAGAAGGAGCTGGAGCGCATCTTCAGCTGCTGATCGACGCGCCAAGAAATGAACGTCGGAATTCGAGAAGGCGGGCCCGCGGGTCCGCCTTCTTTTTTTTGCCGAGCGCGATAAGCTGTCGCCGATGAAGATCGCGGCGGAGCTGTGGGAGCGGGCGCGTCGGCTGCTCGTCGATCCGCGCGCCGAGCTGCCGCGGATGCTCGCGGAGTCGGGCGACCGGCGGGCGATCTTGATCCCGTACGTGGTGGCGCTGGCGGCGATCGGGCCGGTGGCGGGCTTTGTCTCCGAGGGCGTGCTCGGCACCTATCAGCCGGCGACGACGCTCTTTGGAACCACGGTGCCGGCGATGTACGTGCGGGCTCCCGGCGTGGCGCTGGTGGTGATGCTGCTTCGGTACGTGGTCTCGGTGGGCGCGTGGTTCGCGTTCGCCGGCGTGCTCGAGCGGCTGTCGCCGCATTTTGGGGGGCGGCGCGATCCGGGCGGCGCGTACAAGACCGCGGCGGCGGTGGCGACCCCGCTGTGGGTGGTCGGAGCGCTCGGCCTCTTCGGCTCGGTGCCACACCTCGACGTCGCGATCTGGATCGGCGGCGCGGCGGCGCTCTCCTACGGCGTGCTCATCGGGATGTGGGCGGTGCCGCTGCACCTGGCGACGCCCGAGCCGAAGGCCGCGGGCCACGTGCTCTCGACGATGTCGATCACCGTGATCGCCTCAGCCGCCGCCTATTGGCTGCTCCACTATCTCCTGATCGCGCCGTTCGCTGGGCTCGGGTGACGCGCCCGCGTGGGCGTCGATGAAGCCGGCGATGAGCGGGAAGATCTCGGCCGGCGCCTCACGGCCGATCACCATGTCGAAGTGGCCGTAGTTGACCCGCATCCCCTGCGCGCGCGAGCAGATCTGAAACTGTTTGTCGGTCGAGCCGAGCGCCTCGAAGGTGAGCTTCATCGCGTCGGGCGGCGCCAGGACGTCGCGCGGTCCGGCGAGCAAGAGCGCCGGGGTGGTGATGCGGCCGAGCTCGGCGCGGTAGTCGCGGCGCTGATCGATCGAGCGAAACGCGTCGTTCAGGATCCAGTCGGAGTACTGGAGCAGCTCGTTGCGCGAGAAGTTGGCGATCATGTTGACCATCGCCCGGCGCTGGATCGCGCCGTCGGTGTTCTCGGGGTTGTGGATGATCTGGAGCGGCGACGGATGGACGTAGCCCGACAGCGGCGCGAGCACCCGCATCAGCCAGCGGTGGCGCAGCCAGCGCAAGCTGCGGATGAGCCGTCCGGAGAGCGCGCGCGAGGCGCGTTTGAAGGAGGCCGGGCCGCCGAGCGCGACCAGCGACGCGACCTCGACGTTCCGGTGCGGGCTCGACAGCCAGGCGTAACAGGCGAGCGCGCCGGTGGAGAAGCCGACCAGGTGCAGGCGGTGGGCGCCGGTCGCGCGCAAGATCGCCTGGGCGGCGGCCGGCAGATCGCGCTCGGCATATTCGTCGAACGACCACTCGTAGCGGATGCCGGAGAACAGGCGCGGGCGGGTCGACAGGCCGCGGCCGCGCAGCTCGACCATCCAGACGTCGAAGCCGCGGGCGGCGAGCCAGCGCGCCATCGACAGCTCGTCGGTGAGATCGAGGTTGTAGCGGTTCGAGGCGATGCCGTGGACCAGCAGCACCGGCTCGCGGGTCGAAAAGGCCGGAGCGTCGCCGTCCGGCTCGGCGGCCGGTCGGTAACGGATCACCGCCACCCGCCATCCATCACTGGTGGTGGCAAAATGAATCTCATCGGGATATCGCGGGACGAAGAAATATCGAGTCGCTAAAAAGCCAGCATAAACGAGCAAGGCGAGCCCGCAGGTGACGCCGACGAGGATCGAGGCCGCCGTGACCACGCCGCGGAGTGTAGCCCGAAATCTTGACGTATTCGGACGAAATGCGAAGATGCACACCATGGTGATCCACGTCGCCGTCGGCGATCTGACCCATCTCAGCGTCGACGCGATCGTCAATCCGGCCAATTCGCTCGGGGTGATGAGCGGCGGAGTGGCGGGCTCGATCCGCGAGGCGGGTGGTGAGGTGATCGAAGAGGAGGCCAAGGCCTGCGCGCCGATCGCGGTCGGTGCGGCGATCGTCACCACCGCCGGCGAGCTGTTCGCCAAGGCGGTCATCCACGTGCCGACCATGGAAGAGCCGGGGATGAAGATTGGCGTCGAGAACGTGCGGCGCGCCACCCGCGCGGCGCTGCTCGCGGCGGCGCGGCTCAACTACCAGACCATCGCCTTTCCGACCATCGGCACCGGCGTCGGCGGGGTGCCGTTCGACGAGGCGGCGCGGGCGATGGTCGACGAGCTGCGCGCGCACCGGCAGCCGCAGCCGCAGACCGTTTATCTGATCGTCCCGCGCCAGGAGCTGTGCCCCGCCTTCGAAGAGGCGCTGCGCATGGCGTCGCTGCCGTAGACTTTCCCGACCTCGCGCGCTAGCTTTCCGCCGTGTCCATCACCTATCGCGACGCGGGCGTCGACATCGACGCCGGGGACGAGCTGGTCGAGCGCATCAAGCCGCACGCGGCCCGCACCTTGCGCAAGGAGGTGCTCGGCGGCCTCGGCGGCTTCGGCGGGCTGTGCGCGATTCCGGCCGGCTATCGGGAGCCGGTCCTGGTCTCGGGCACCGACGGGGTCGGCACCAAGCTGAAGGTGGCGTTCGCGACCGGGCGCCACGACACCATCGGCATCGATCTGGTCGCGATGTGCGTCAACGACATCGCGGTGACCGGCGCCGAGCCGCTCTTCTTCCTCGACTACTTCGCCTCCGGAAAGCTCGACGTGAACGTCGGCGAACAGGTCATCTCTGGAATCGCCGAAGGGTGCCGGCAGGCGGGCTGCGCGCTCATCGGCGGCGAGACCGCCGAGCTGCCGGGCATGTACGCCGACGGCGAATACGATCTGGCCGGCTTCGCGGTGGGGGTGGTCGAGCGCGCCAAGATCCTCGACGGCACGCGCATCCGGCCGGGCGATCGGGTGATCGGGCTCGCCTCGAGCGGGCTGCACTCGAACGGCTATTCGCTCGCCCGCAAGGTGCTGGCGCCGACGCCCGAGGGGCTGGCGCGCTGGGCCGACGCGCTGCTTCAGCCGACCCGCATCTACGTGCGCGCGCTCAAGGCGGCGCTCAAGGCGGGCGAGGTGCGCGGCGCGGCGCATATCACCGGCGGCGGTCTGGTGGAAAATCCGCCGCGCATTCTCGCCGACGGGCTGGTGATGCGCCTTTTCGAATCGCGCTGGCCGGTGCCGGAGATCTTCACCGCGATCGCGCGCGCCGGGGTCGAGCCGGGCGAGCTGCGCCGCACCTTCAACGTCGGGCTCGGAATGGTGATCGTCGCGCCGCCCGAGGACGCCGAAAAGAGCCGGCTCGCTTGCGAGGCGGCCGGCGAGGCCGCGTTCGAGGTGGGCGAGATCGCCCGAGGCGAAGGGCCGTCGCGGGTCGAGTTCGTATGACCGGCCTCGGCGTCCTGGTCTCCGGATCGGGCACCAACCTGCAGGCGATCCTCGACGCCGAAAAACGCGGCGAGCTCGGCGCCGAGGTTCGGCTGGTGGTCTCGAACCTGCCGGGCGTGCGCGCGCTCGAGCGGGCGCAGGCGGCGGGGGTGGCGACGCGCGTGCTCGCCCACCGCGACTTCGCGAGCCGCGAGGCCTACGACGAGGCGCTCGCCCGCTGCCTCGGCGAAGCGCGCGTCGAGCTGATCGCGCTCGCCGGCTTCATGCGCATCGTCACGCCGCGCTTTTTGCAGGCGTTCCCCGGACGGGTGCTCAACATCCACCCGTCGCTGCTCCCGGCCTTTCCCGGCCTTCACGCGCAAAGGCAGGCGCTCGAGCACGGGGTCAAGGTGAGCGGCTGCACCGTCCACTTCGTCGACGAGGGCTGCGACACCGGCGCGATCATCGCTCAGGCGGCGGTGCCGGTTTGCGAGGGCGACGACGAGGCGGCGCTCACCGCCCGCATCCTGGTCGAGGAGCACCGCCTCTACCCCGCCGCCCTGCGCGCGGTCGCCGAAGGACGGGTGCGACTTTCGGGACGGCGGGTGGTGATACAATCGCGCCCGTGATCGACCACGAGCTCAAGACCCGCTACGAGCTGCTCCACGGCGGCGACAGCGAAGCGGCGCGCGCGGAGCTGGCGCGCATCGCCGAGCAGGCCCGGCGCGGCGGCCGCGAGGTGGTGCTGGTCTCGGCCTGCCTCGTCGGGGTCACCTGCCGCTACGACGGGCGCGCCAAGCCCGCCGATGATGCGGTCGCGCGGGTCGCGGGCGGCCAGGAGCTGTTGCCGGTGTGCCCGGAGGTGCTGGCGCGCTTCGGCGTCCCGCGTCCGGCGATCACGCTCTCGGCCGACAGCGAAGGAAAGCTGACCGTCGCCGTCGACGCCAAGGGGCGCGACGTCACCGCGGCGCTCGAAGCCGGCGCGCGGCTCGCCGATCTCTACGCCACCCAGGCCGGCGCGACGCGCGCGCTGCTCAAGGAGCGCAGCCCTTCGTGCGGGGTCAAACAGGTGCACGGGCCGGACGGCCTCACCG
>JANWLJ010000020.1 GCA_025450955.1 Polyangium sp. (in: bacteria)
CTGAGCCATTGCGCTCTCGGCTTGAACGCAAACGCGCGGCGGGCCGCGAGGGCCCGCCCTACGGTTGAGGGCCGCTGTCGGCGGGCTGGCCCGCGCTGAGCAACACGAGAAGAGAGGGCTACGGGAGGTCGCGGTTGGCGTTGCGGATCGCGCGCAGGACCAGATAGACGACGCCGAACGGGAACAGGATCATCGCGCCGAGCGCGCCGAGCGAGCTGGTGAACTTGTTCTGCGAGCCGAGGCAGGCGGGACAGGCGAGCGCCACCGTCGGGACGAGCATCAAGAGCACGGTGAACAGATTACGAAGCGCCGCCATCACGACCTCCTTGCAGGTTCTAGGTAAACGCGCTGCGCGCGATCGACTCGATGATGAGCACGACCGCGTAGAGCGCCGGGAAACACATCGGCAGCCCGACCACCATCTTCAGCGAGCGGGTCTCGTTCTTGAGGTGCATGAAGAACAGCGCGACCAGCGCCGCCTTGCCGAGCGCGAGCGAGATCAGCGCGCCGATCATGATCCCGCGCGGCAGCCCGAGATACTTCACGCCGACCTCGATCGCGGTCAAGACCGTGAGGACCACGAACATCACCAGATACTGCTTCTTCGAATGCGCTCCGCTCATGTTCTCCGCCTCAAATGAGGTAGATGAAGGTGAAGACGAGAATCCACACCAGGTCGACGAAGTGCCAGAATAGCCCGGCCACTTCGATGTTGTTCGCGCTCGCCTTGGGCCCGTCGGTGTACTTGCCCTTCGCGCTCTGGATCCAGATCACCGAGAGATAGGTGACGCCGGTAAAGACGTGCAGCCCGTGAAAGCCGGTGATGAGGAAGAAGGTCGCCGACATCTGATCGACCGACAGCCCCATCCCCTTTACGGTGATGAGCTCGGTCCACTCCTTGGCCTGGCCCGAGAGGAACAAGAGGCCGCCCAAGATGGTGAGCCCGAGCCAGAAGAGGAGCTGCTTCTTGTTCTTCTCCTGCGCCGCCGCGAGCGCCATCACCATGGTCACGCTCGAGCAGATGAGGAGAAAGGTCATCCCGGCGGTGAACGGGATGCCGAGCCGGGTCGACGGATCGGGCCAGTTGTGCGAGCCCGAGCGGAGGATGCCGTAGGCGAGCAGCAGGCCGCCGAACGACATCGAGTCGGTGAGCAGGAAGATCCACATCCCGAGCTTGCCGCTCGTCGCGGTGCCGAAGTCGAAGCCTTCCTGGGTTTGGGGATGCGCGGCCCCGAGGGCCGAAGCGTCGTGAGTGGCAGCGTGGCTCATCGCGGTTTCGCGGGCTCCTTGGCGATTCGAGACGGCCCGTAACATATCACGAGGATCGCGCGCGTCCGCAAGCAAAAATCAACCGCCAGCGACGGGATAAAGGCCCGAAAGCCGCAAACTTTTCGCGGGGCGCGGGTCACTTCGGTCACTTCGATGCCGGCGCCTCGCGCCCGGCGGCGCGCAGGCGATCGCGGCGGCGCTCCTCGGCCCGCTGAAAACGGCGACGGTCCTCTTCGCTCTCGAGCTCGAGCGCCGGCACCGCGCGCGGGCGGCCCTTGGCGTCGACGGCGACGAAGGTCAAATAGGCCTTGGTGGTGGAGCGGCGGGTGCGGGTGCGCGGATCTTCGGTCTCGACGCGGCAGCCGACCTCGATCGAGGTGTGCGCGGCATAGTTCACCTGCGCCTGGAGGATCACCACGTCGCCGAGATGGATCGGCGAGAGGAAATCGAGGCGATCGATCGAGGCGGTGACGACCGCGCCCGCCGCGTGCCGCATCGCCGCCACTCCGGCGCACACGTCGATCCACTGCATGATCACGCCGCCGAACATCACGCCGCCGGCGCCGTTGGTGTGTATCGGCATGACGATCTGGGTCATGGTCACCCGCGACGCGGCGGGCGTGAGGGCAAAAGTCATGGCGCGAGAGTAGCCCGACGGCAACGCGGCAGCCAGCGCTTGCGCGAGCCCTACGGCGCGTCGAAGCCGTCGGGGGTGACGCGCCAGGCGTCGAGGGCGTTGCCGCTCGCCTCGTCGATCTCGGTGACCGAGAGGTTGCCGTCGTCGAGCTGGGAGATGAGCAGGAAGCCGTAGTGTGTGCCGCCCGAGAGTCCGTCCATCGGGGCGCCGCCGTTACCGGAGATCACGTGGTCGGCGTCGAGGCGCTGATAGCGGTGCGAGTGGCCGAGCAGCTCGAGCGTGAACGGGCGCGTGTTCACGATCGCCTCCGACGGCGCGACGCCCGGCGTCTGCTTCACCGACGGCGCTTCGTGCCGGACCACGAAGGTGTACGTGGTGGGATCGGCCATCTGCGCGGTGAGCCACTCGGCCTGCGCGCTCGACCAGGCGTTGGCGGCGATGAAGACGAACTTGGCCTTGCCGTGCGGCGTGTCGACGTCGACGCGGTAATAGGGCAACGCGACCGCGGGCGGCAACAGGCGGCTCATGAAGCCGCGCACGTTGAAGGTCTCGGCGAAGCTCGGGCAGTTCGAGGCGGTGGCGCCGGTGCACTCGTGATTTCCCATCGCGAGATAGATCGGCGCGGGAAAAGATCCCTCGGCGGTTTGAAAGAGCGCCACCTGCGCCTGCACCGCCTGATCGGCATTGGCGAACATGTAGTCGCCGGTGCCGACGGCGAAGCGCGCGCCCTTTTGCGCCATCAGCGCGAAGTCGCCGGCGACGATCGCGCTCGGATAGCCGGCGGTGTCGTTGAGGTTCGGCGGGCGGGTGTCGCCGAACACCGCGAAGCTGAGCGGGCCCGACGGACCGATCGTCACCGCGCCGGCGTCGGCGGCGGCCGGCGCGCCCGCATCCCCGGCCATCATCGCCGCGGGCGGAGCGCAGCCGTAAAGGAGCAGCGCGAAGAAAACGGAGCGGCGCCTCACCCGATCGTTCCGACGCACGCGCCCGCTTCGAACATCAAATATTCGAGGATGCGCTCCTGCGGCGCGAGCTCGGTGGCGTCGACCGCCATCGTCGACGGCAGGGTGTGATACGAGGTGTAGATCGCGCGCCCGCAGGCCGCGCTCCCGCCGGGCGGCGTGATGTCGAACTGGATCGACTGCGGGTAGGTCATCGCCGTGCCCGGCGTGGTGGTCCCGGTCTGATAGGCGACCGCGTCGGTGGCGTCGACCTCGTCGACGGTGCTCATGGGCACCGACTGCACGACCGACCACTTCGAGAGATAGCCGCTCAAGGTGATGGTGTTCGACCCGTGGGGCAAAACGCTCACCGCGGTGAGCCAGGCCGCGAGCGTGGCGTCGTTGATTCGTCCGGTGTAGCTGGCCGGCATCGACGTGGTGCCGCCGACGCCGACGTTGGCCGCGTCGACGGTGGCGTTGCCGTTTAGAAACGTGATCGCGTTCGGAAACGCCTGCGCCAGGTAGTCGTAGCTGTTGTCGGTGACGAACAGTCGCCCGCCCTTTTGGGTCCAGGCGACGAGGTTGGCGGCGATGGTGGTCTGGTCCTGCGCCGACAGCGACTTGAACTTGCCGGGCGCGCACGAGAGAAACAGCATGTTGTAGGTGTCGAGCTTGGTCCCGTCGGTGAGCAGCGTCTCGATCGCGGGCAGGGTGCCGTGCGAGCCGCACGGCGAAGTCAAGGTCGTGGTCGAGCTGGCGCGCCCCTCGTAGCAGTCGAAGCCGACGGACTTATCGAGGCCCATCGCCGCCAGCACCGCGTCGAGCTGATCCTTGTTGCCGGTGGCGACCGCGATCTTCGGGATCTCGTCCGAGCCTTGCGCTTTGCCCGGCAGCACCGTCGACGGCGCGCCGATCGGGTTGTCCTGACAGGGCGTGACCGCCACCATCCCGGTGCGGCGGAAGCGCCCCTTGGCGACCGAGATCGCCACTTGGGCGGAGGGCGCGAGGTTCGAGAGATCGAGCTTGAAGCTGCCGTCGGGACCGCTCACCGCCTGCGCGGCGGAGCCGTCGATCGGCTGGTCGCAGAGATCGCACGAGACACCGGCGGGAAACGCTCCCATCGACAGCGGCACGTAGGCGAACGCGTTCGCCACCGGATCGACGCCGTTCGGCGCCATCACCGCGCCGCTCAATGTGGTGGGCGCGCCGTTGCACATCGACGAGAAGGTGGGCCCCGACGGGCCGCCGCCTCCCGGAGTGCTGCCACCGTCGCCGGAGGTGCTCGATCCCGGGCCAGAGCCGTGACCGGGACCGCGGCCGCCGGCCGGACCGCAACCTGGAGTGAGCAGCACCGCGAGGATCCACGCGTGGTAGGGGCGCATGTTCCTGGATGCCTCGGCTCGCCCCGAGCCTTCACGCCGATCACGGTCCGATGAAGTCGACCGGCAAGAGCTCGCGATCGTTGTGGCCCGCGTCCCAGCGGACCGTCCCGTGCACGGTCACCGTTTGATCGAGCTTGGGCAGGGCGACGCCGGCTTGCAGGTAGAGCGGCGAGACATCGACGAACAAAAACGGCGAGTCGCCGAGGCGAATCTCGTTCATCCCGTCGGAGCCGGAGCGCAGGCTGGTCACCTTGCCGCGCACGCACACCTCCTTGCCGGCGGCAAACACGCCGTCGGTGATCTGATCGATGGTGACCAAAGACGGGCAGGGCGGCGCCGAGACGACGCACAAGCCGCTCACGCACGTGTCGCCGCGATGACAGCCGTTGTCGTCGCTGCACAGCCCGGGGTGAAAGCAGGAGCCGTCGATGCAGTAGGGGCAGCCGCCCGGCCCGGGCGCCCCGACGCACGAGGCGAACGCCGCCGGCGCACTCTCTTGCGCGCAGTGATAGTAGACGACCGCGCCGCCCGCGCAGGCGATCGCGCCGCCGTAGGCGAGCACCGCGCAGCGCGAGGCCTGGGTGCAGTACGATCCCGGATCGCAGTCGAGATCGCGCGCGCACATCTCCGTCGAGCAGTGGCCGGTCGGAGCGTCGCAGGTGAGCGGCTGCGTGCAGCCGGTGGCGGCGCAGCCGGGCACGCACGCGCCGGCCGAGCAGATGTTGGCCGGCGCGCCCGGGCACTCCGAGTCGCTGTTGCACTCGGCGCCGCCGTCGCGCGGACGCGGGCAGGTGGGATCGTTCGGATCGCAGCAGCGGCCGGTCGCGGGGTTGCACACCTCGCCGCCGGCGCAGGGCGAGAGGGTGCAGCCGGCGACGCACACGTGCGCCGCGCTCGCGCACACCGACGCGGGCGGCTCGCAGTCGCCGTCGCTGGTGCAGGCGACGCCGCCGGAGCACTCGCCGCTCTGCGGATCACAGGTGGCGGCGCCGACGCACAAGAGCGGATCGGCGACGCAGCCGGGGACGCAGCGCCCGTCGGGGCCGCAGATGGTGGAAGGCGGCGCGCAGTCCGCGCTCGCCTGACAGGTGAGCGAGCCGAGCGTGGTGGTGCGCCGGCAGCCGGCGAGCGCGATCGGGATCGTGAGGAGCGCGGCCGCTCGGAGCCACTTCGCCATACGCGTCACCGGGTGCGGAGTCTACTCCGGGAGCCGGCGTGACAGGCGGCTCGCGCGGCACGCGCCCGGGCGGCCCACGGCTCGCTCGGACGCAGAAGCGCGCGATCGAGCTCGGGCAGCGCGCGGCGACAGTCGCCGTCGGCTTCGCGCCAGAGCGTCGCGCGCACGAAGTGCATCTCCGGAGCGCGCAGCCCGTTCGGATCGTCCTTCAGATAGTCGGCGATCTCGCGGCGGGCGCGGGAGCTGTCGTGCAGCGCCACCAGCGCGTCGATGATCGAAGCGTGCACCTCGCGGCGCAAGACGCCGCGCGGAAAGCGGGCGCGCTCCTCGTCCCACAGCCGGAGCGCGCGCCGTGGATCGCGATCGCGCAGCGCCTGAAATCCGGCTTCGTAGAGCGTGCTCTCGTCGCGCAGGTCGCTTCCGGCCTGAGCCGGCGGAGCGAACGCGCGCGCGTCGACACCTTCGAGATCGGTCGCGCCGAGCCGCTCGAGCTCGCTCGGAAGCGGCGCGTCGACCGAGTCGCGCGGCCAGCGCTCACCCGAGCGCACCACGATCGCCGGCACCGCCGGCCAGCCGACCGGGTCGACCTCGACCGCGCCGTGCCCGACCGCCAGGCTCGCCGATCCATCGGCGTGCACCACCACCCGCAAGACCGTCCCGACCACCTTGGCGGTGAAGCGCGGGGTGACGAACAGAAACGGCGCGCGATGCGGCCGCGGCGTGACGTGCGCGAGCAGGCTGCCGCGCTCGAGGCGCAGCTCGATGCCGCTCGCGTCGAAGCGGGTCAAGGTCGCGGCGGTGCCGGGGCCGGCCACCATCCGTCCCGCCGCGTGCAGATCGACGAGCGAGAGATCGGGCAAGGGCGGCAAGGCCTGGCCGGGCCGCACCGCGCGGGTCACTCCGTCCGAGGCGATCACCAGCGCGCTCGCGTCCGGCCGATCGCGCGGCACGAGGAGGAGCAGCGCCAAGGACGCGCACACCGCGCCGGCCAGGAACATCGGCCAGGCGAGCTTCCAGCGCGGTTTGCGGCGCCGCGCTTCGAGCCGCTGCCAGACCCGTGCGCTCGCCTGCGACGGAACCAGGAGCTCCTGCCGCGCCGCGATCTCGACCAGGCGGCGCGCGTTCTCATCGGGCCAATCGCCGCTGACCAGCCGGTTCACGAGTGCACCTTGCGCGCTTCCAAGCGCTTGGCGAACTCCTGGCGGGCGTAGTGCAGGCGCGACCAGACGGTCTCGGTGCGGGTGCCGACGATCGCGGCGATCTCCTCGCAGCTCAGCCCCTCGAACTCGGCGAGGATGAACACCTCGCGCTTCTTGGCGGCGAGCTTGTCGAGGATCTCGTAGGCGATGCGGTGCGCGTCGAGCACCTCGGCGCGGTCCACCGAGCGGACCGGCACTTCGCTCTTC
>JANWLJ010000021.1 GCA_025450955.1 Polyangium sp. (in: bacteria)
CGTCACGCTGAGAATCGTCACTTTGGTTCCCATCGGGCCCGTGATCGCGATGTTGGTGAACTCCGATCCGAAGAGGCTCTGGATCGCGGTCGCATCAAATGGATCATCGTGATCGGCGTTGTCGACGTGGAGATGCGCCACCGATCCCTGCGCGAAAGTTCCCTGAAGGCTGACCTTGACCGGCGGCTCGACGTCGAAGGCGCCTTTGAAGACTTCCATGTTGGTGCCGTCGGTGACGGTGACGTCGCGGGGGCCGGTCATGGCGGTGGGGGCGACGGTGATGTTGGCGATGACGCCGGTGGCGCTCGCGGCGGAGATCTTGTTGACGGTCACGCCGGGGCCGAAGTCGATGGTGGTGGTGTCGGTCCACATGGTGGCGTAGCCGCTCACCTGCACGTCTTTGGTGCGGCCGAGAAAGACCATCGCCGGGGAGACTGCGCTCACGCTCGGCGTCGGAGTAAACGGCTTGGCATCGTTTCCACACCCGCACACGCTCGCGGCGACCAGCGCGCACGCGAAGCCCCACCTGCAAAATGAATTCATTGCGCCTTGCTCCTTGTTAAATGGATAAAAAGCCGCCGACGGCGACAGCGGCGCGGACGGTACACGGGCGGGCGCTCGGCCGCAAGCCGGTGGCGTGACGCTGCTGGGCTTCGGCGTTAGACTCGTGTTATGGCCAGGGCGAAGGGGCGCGCGACCTATGACGATCTTTTGGCGCTGCCGGATCACGTCGTTGGCGAGATCATCGGCGGCGAGTTGATCGCGACGCCACGGCCGGCTTCGCCCCACGCCGTCGCGGGCACGGCCATTGGGAGCGACCTGTTCGGATCCTACAATCGGCCGCCGGGTGGCGGGACTGGCGGCTGGTGGATCCTGTTCGAGCCGGAGTTGCATCTTGGAGCCGACGTGCTTGTGCCGGATGTGGCGGGCTGGCGGCGCGAGCGCATGCCGCGCATTCCGAACGTGCCGGCGTTCGAGCTCGTGCCCGATTGGGTCTGCGAGATCGTTTCCCCCTCGACCGAGCGGATCGATCGCGCCCGGAAGATGGCGATCTATGCGCAGGTCAGGGTGGAGCACCTGTGGTTGGTCAACCCGCTGATCCGCACGCTCGAGATCTATCGTCTCGAGGGTGAGGGCTGGAAGTTGGTGACGATCTTCGCCGGGAGCGAGAAAATTCGGGCGGTGCCGTTCGATGCGATCGAGCTCGAGCTCGAGCGTTGGTGGATCGAGCCCGAGCCGGCCGCGCCCTGATTCTTTCGCGCGATTTCGGGTTACTTGCGGAGCAAGAGCCAGCCGAGGCCGAAGGAGGCGAGCGCGTTGGCGCCGAGCCAGGCCGAGTCGAGCGCGGCGGGCAGCACCTTCAGATCGACGGTGCGGAAGAAGGTGTGGAAGAGCAGGTGCGCGCCGACGCCGATCGCCAGGCCGGCGAGCACGCCGCGCAGCCGTTTTTTGTGAAAGAGCAGTAGTGCACAGGCGAGCGGCACCAGCGCGCTGTAGAAGAGCGGGTTGCCGTGCGCGGCGGCGCCGAAGGCGAGATCCCAGGCCGGCAGGCCGTGCTCGAGGATCGTCCCGACGGGGCCGATGGACAGGTGCGGCAGGAAGAACAGGCCGCTCGAGCCGACGACCAGCGCGAGGAGGCCGCCCAGGCCGAGGCCGCCGAACAGGTTTTTGCGCTTGAGGCCGAGCGCCATCAGCGCGAGCGCGCCGAGGCCGAAGCCGAGCTCCCAGCCGCCGAAGTCGCTCTTCGCTTTGGCCACCGCCGCCTGCGCGTCGACGATGCCGGCGCCGTAGCGGTTGTCGGCGCCCGAGACGATCTTCGACTTGTCGCCGTGGGGCGCGCGCGCCGTCGAGGTGAGGATCGCCTCGACCGCGTCGGGATCGGTCACGCCTTGCGACATCACCAGCGCGGCGACGCCGGCGACGTGCGGCGAGGCCATCGAGGTGCCCATGAACAGGAGGTAGTCGTTGCGCGAAATGTCGCCGGGGACGATCGTGTTTTGCAAAACGCCGTCCTTCATCCCGTCGTTGTTCTGATCGACGCGGGTGTTGCCGCCCGGCGCGGCGATATCGATCTCCTTGCCCCAGTTCGAATAGAAGGTCGTCGACTCGTCGAACTGAGTCGCGGCGACCGCGATCGCGCCCGGCGAAGCGGCGGGGTAGCTGACCTTGCCCTTGCCGTCGTTGCCGGCGGCGCAGACCACCACCACGCCCTTGTCGTGGGCGTACTTGACCGCCTTGGCGAGCACCGACGAGGCCATCGGACCGCCCAGGCTCATGTTGATCACCTTGGCGCCGTGATCGGCGGCGTAGCGAATGCCCTCGGCGATGCCGGAGACCGAGCCCGAGCCGCGCGCGGAGAGCACCTTGATCGGCATGATCTTGGCGTGGAAGGCGACGCCGGCGACGCCGACTCCGTTGTTGGTCGATTGGGCGATGGTGCCGGCGACGTGGGTGCCGTGGCCGTGATCGTCGGCGGCGTTCGGCGAGTCGGTGACGAAGTTGTAGCCGGGGACGATCTCGGTCTCGGCGAGATCGGGCACGCGCGCGACGCCGGTGTCGACCACCGCGACGATCACGCCGTCGCCCTGCGCCGACTTCCACGCCTGCTTGGCGTGCACCTGCTGCAGGTGCCACTGGTACTTGTATTTCGGATCGTTCGGAAAATCCTTGTGCGAAGGATCGGTGGTGTCGTTGGCGGGGAGCGCTTCGTCGTCGGCGGCGAGCGCCTGCTCGGGCAAACGATAGATGTAATCGAAGTCGGCGGCCTGGACGTCGGGATCGGCGCGCAGCGCGGCCAAGAGCGCCGAGGGACGATCGGTCTCGACGGTGTAGATCTCGTCGACCTCGGCCATCTTCGACGCGGCATGGAAGCTCACCCCGAGCTCGCGGCCGAGGGTGGCGATCGCGCTCGACGGCTCGCCGTCGCGGAAATCGACCACCAGCTCGCCGGGGACCACGTCGGCGCCGGGCGCGAGGCTCGTCGATGGATCGGCGGCGGCGTGACGATCGAGCGGCGTGGTGGCCTGCCGTCCGCGTCCATACCGCCAGACGCAAGCGACCGTGACCAACACGATCGTGATGAGGGTTCGTAGGGCGCGCTTGTTCTTCACGACGAGCCTCCCGTCCTTTCTCTATTATATACGCAGGATCTCCCCCGCGCCTGCCGGGGCGCTGCGATTTTCCCGCGAGGGACAATCGACACCGCGGCGAGGCCGCGACGAGACTGGGGAATCGGGCGGGTTAGACCAAGATCCGCTCGTCCTCTTCGACGAGATCGTCGGCGGTGAGGGCAATTTCGGCGTCTTTGAGACGCTCTTCGGTGAGCTCCTCGAAAAACGCGCGCATCTCGGGAAGGGCGGTCACCAGGCGTTCGAAATATTCGCGCGCGAGGAACAGCAGCGTCGAGGGTCGGGCGGCGCGCACGGTGGCGTTGGCAGGCGTGTTGCGAATGAGCGAGATCTCGCCGAACAGATCGCCCGAGCGCAAGGTCGCGAGCGTCGACTGAAACGGCTCCTCGCCGCGCAGCACCTCGACCTCGCCCGAGAGCACCACGTACAGGCCGCGGCCGGGATCGCCCTCGCGGATGATGTCGGTGCCGGGGGCGACATCGTGGCCGGTGAAGCGGCGCGCCAGATCGAGCCGCTGCTGGGCGGCGAACGGGCGAAACAGCGGCGAGGTGGCGAGCAGGTTGCGGAGCAGGCGATCGCGGGTGAAGCGGCTGAGCGCCTCGGCGAGCGGCGGCAGCTCGTCGGCGGCGGCGCGCAGGGCAGCGGCGCCGAGCTCGAGCAGATCGGCCTCGCCGTCGACCTCGACCGAGGCGAGGCGCGGCTGGTTGGCCACCAGCGCCAGCTCGCCGAAGATCGCGCCTTCGCCGAGGCGCGCCAGCTCGGTCTGGCGGCCGAGCGCGTCGGTGCTGTAGACCCGGACGTGGCCCGAGGCGACCAGATAGAACGCGTCGCCCGGCTCGCCTTCGCGGATCACCTTGGCGCCGTGAGGCAGGCGGCGCACGGTCACCGTCCCGAGCACGCGCGCAAACGCTTGCGGCGTCAGCTCCGAGAGCAGCGGCAGCGGCGGGAAGCGCTCGGGGAAGCTGGTGAACGCGGTGGTCGACGAGGCCACCTGCGCGGCGCTCTGCGCGGCCAAAGCGGGATCGACGTCGGGAGTGAGATCGGGCGGCGAGACGTCGGTGTCGGGATCGGGCGGCGCGAGCCGGGCGCCGCCGGCGCGAGCGTGAGCGAGGCGTGGGGAGCCGGCGCCGTAGAGCGTGCCGAGCGATTCGCGCAGCGCGGCCACGTCGGCGCCGAGCGAGTGGAGCGCCTGGGCGGCGACGATCGCGTGCAGCGGGCGGCCGGCGGAAAGATCGTAGAAGCCGACCGCCGCGTAGACCCGACGCGCCAGCTCGGGCAGGCCGGCGGTGATGCCCACGCCAGCCTGGCCGGCGGATACGCCCACGCCGGCCTGGCCGGCGGATACGCCCACGCCGGCTTGGCCGGCGGATACACAGAGATCCGCGATCTTCATTCGTGCGTCGAGATCCGTGGGCACCTCGGCGACGATCCGCTCATAGAGGCGAAAGGCGCGGCCGAAATCGCCGAGCACCACGTACCGGAGCGCCTGGGTCTTGAGCTCGACAAGCCGCATCGCGCAAGGATAAACCGTTTTTCTCGCTCGTGAAAACTCGGATATAATGCCAGGCCAATCGGCGAGCTGGCGGGGCGGGGCGAGGCGCCTGCTCCCTCGTGTTTGGGGAGGCTGTGCCGAGGAGGGTGCCCGCGAGATGAAAAAGGGTTGCACGGCGTGCGGCAAGCAGATCCCGAGCGTTGCGCTCGACTGCGTGTTCTGCGGCGCCAAGCAGCCGGTCGAGGCGAGCGCGGAGCTCGCCACGGTGCACGCGACCGATCCGACCATGTCCTTTCGGCTCGCCGATCTCGAGGGTGCGTCGCCGGAGTCGGCGGCGGCCGAAAGTGCGCCCGTCTCGACGGAGAGTCCGAAGTCGACCGAGCCTGGCAAGGAAAACGGCGTCAACGGCGCGGCGCAGATGCCGTCGCAAGCGCGGCTGACCGCGGCGATGCCGATCGCGGCCATCGATACCGCGGTCGCCGAGGCGCAGGTCGCGCCCGAGCGGAGGAAGGAGACGCCGTTCGCGCCGAGCGCGACGGAGCCGGCGACGGACG
>JANWLJ010000022.1 GCA_025450955.1 Polyangium sp. (in: bacteria)
CGCCTGCGCGGGCGGCCTCGGCGAGCGCGACGAGCGCCTCTTTGAGCCGGCGTGGCCGCACCACCTCGAGCTGTTCGGCGACGGCGATCATTTGCCGAGCGCCTCTTCGACCGCGTCGTAGATCTTCATGTACCCGGTGCAGCGGCACAGGTTTCCGGCCAGCCCTTCGCGGATCGGATCGAGCGACGGGCGCTTCGGCAGCGCGCACGCCGCCATCACCATCCCCGGGGTGCAGATCCCGCACTGCGCCGCGCCGCACGCCAAAAACGCGCGCTGGATCTTGGACAGCTTCTTCGAGCTGGCGAGCCCCTCGACGGTGGTGATCTTCGCGCCGTCGGCCTGGCAGCTCGGCACCAGGCAGGAGTTGACCGCCTCACCGTCGAGGAGCACGGTGCACGCGCCGCACTCGCCCTCGCCGCAGCCCTCCTTGGTGCCGGTGAGCCCGCACTCCTCGCGCAGGGTGTCGAGCAGGCGCTTCATCGGCGCCACCTTCACCTTGCGCGGCTTGCCGTTCAGCGAAAATGAAACCTTCATTGCACGCTCACTTTCGCCGGCCGCCTCTCCATCACCTCGGGCCCAGCCATCACCTTCATGATCCGTTCGGGCGTGGCCGGGATCTCGTCGAGGCGCCGCCCGGTCGCGGCAAAAATCGCATTCACCACCGCCGCCGCCGGCCCGTCGATCGGGCACTCGCCGACGCCCTTGGCGCCGAACGGTCCACCCGGGTAGGGATTCTCGACGATCTCGACGTCGATGCGCGGCGTGTCGAGCGTGGTCGGGATGATGTAGTTGGTGAGCTGCGCGTTTTGCATCTTGCCGTCCCTCATCACCACCTCTTCGTAGAGCGCCCAGCCGATCCCTTGCAGCGAGCCGCCTTCGATCTGTCCCTCGACGAGGATCGGGTGGATCGCCTTGCCGATGTCGATCACCGCGGTGAGATGGGTGCAGCGCGCCTGGTAGGTGACCGGATCGATCTCGACCTCGGCGACGTTGCAGCCCCAGGCGTAGGCGCCGTAGGCGTCGCCCTGGTAGGTCTCGTCGCTCCACACCACATCGGTCGGCCGCCGGTACTCTTCGATCACCTTCACCGGGCCGCTCTTGAGCCGCACCCGCGCCCGCTCGCGAAATCTCTCCGGCGAGTCGTAGTCGCCGAGCTCGGCGCGCAGCTTCTCGGCGGCGCGCGCGAGAATCCCGCCGACCACCATGCAGGTGCGCGACGCCACCGTCGGGCCGCTGTCGGGCACGCGCCGGGTGTCGGGATCGGCGGTCTCCACCCACGCATAGGGAATCGCCAGCGTCTCGGCGACGATCTGCGCGTGCATGGTGCGCGTGCCCTGGCCGATCTCCGTCGAGCCGACCAAAAGCCGCACGCCCTTTTTGGTGAGCTCGAGCCCGGCGCGCGAGGCGAGCTTGACCTCGCCGCCGCCGGTGAAGCCCGAGCCGTGAAAGAACAGCGACACCCCGCGCCCGCGCAAGACGCCCGGCTTCGGCGCCTTCTGCTTGCGCAGCGCCTTTTCGTGCCGGCGAAGCGCGCGATCGAGCACCTCCTCGGCGGTGACCGAATCTTTGAGCGTCTGGCCGGTGGCGGTGACGTCGCCGGTGCGCAGGAGGTTCTTCCGCCGGAGCTCGACCGGATCGATCTTCAGCGCCTCGGCGATTCGATCCATGTGCGCCTCGGCGGCGAACTGCGACTGCGGCGCGCCGAAGCCGCGGAACGCGCCGGCCGGCGGCGTATGGGTCTGCATCACCCGCCCGCGCACCCGCACGTTCGGACAGCGGTACGGGCCGGTGGCGTGGATGCAGGCGCGCGACAGCACCACCGGGCTGAGCGTGACGTAGGCGCCGCCGTCGAGCTTGAGATCGATCTCGGAGGCGACGATGGTCCCGTCGCGCAAGAGCCCGGTGCGGTGGCGGATGATCGACGGATGGCGCTTGGTGGTGGCGAGCAGATCTTCGTGCCGGTCGTAGACCAGCTTGACCGGCTTTTTCGCCTTGCGCGCGAGCAGCGCCGCGTGGCCGGCTATAACCGACGGATACTCCTCCTTGCCGCCGAAGCCGCCGCCGGTGGTGGTCTGCACCACCCGCACCCGCTCGCGCGGGAGCCCAAGCAGCCCCTCGAGCGCGCGCTGCACGTAGTAGGGGCACTGCATCGAGCCGTAGACCGTCATCCCGCTCCGCTCGCCGTCCGCGTCGGGCACCGCGATCATCCCGTTACACTCGAGGTAGAGCTGCTCCTGCGCGCCGGTGCGGTAGATCCCCTCGACGATGATCTCGGCGTTGGCGAATCCGGCGTCGAGATCGCCGCGCGCGATCCCAATTTCTTTGAGCACCGTCTCGGCGCGCTCGAAATCGAGCACCGCCTCGCTCGGCTGATAACGAATGGTGACGTGCTTCAGCCCCTCGGCGAGCCGCGCCCGATCCGCGTGGGCGATAAGCAGGATCGGCTCGGCCTGATGCCGCACTTCGTTTTCGGCGAGGAGCGGCTGATCGTCGACGATCATCGCCACCACGTTGCGCCCGCCGCCCTCGGCGATGTCGCGGTGATCGACGACCGTGAAGCCGCTCCAGTCGAAGGCGGGATCGCGCGTCACCTCGAGGATCCGGCCGCGCGGCACCGTCGAGCGGAGGGTCGCGCCGTGGAGCATGTCGGGAAAGACCAGGTCGTCGATGTAGCGCGCCTGGCCGGTGAGCTTGTCGACACCTTCGGCGCGATCGACGTTTTTTCCGACGGTGCGCAGCCGCGGCTGCTCAGCTTTCGGCTTGGCTTTGGGCTTCGCTCCGCGCTTCGGCATGGGCCGTCATTTAACTTCACCGACGGGCGCGACGCAACTGCGGGGAACTTCCGCCGCGCGCCGGTGTCCCTTGACCATGGGCCCGCTCGAGAGCGAGAGCGGCGCGCCGGCGGTTCGGGTCGTCGCCAGCTTCGACGGCGCGATCGTCGAGGTGCGCTATCTGGTCGACTGCGCGCGCGAACAATTTCGCATCGGCGCGGGCGCGTTTCCGTTCGACGATCCGCGCCTGCCCGAGGCCGGCCTTCCGCTGGTGCGCGGCCGGGACGGCGGCTTCGATCTGGTCTTCACCGACGCCCTGTCCGGCGCGGTGAGGCTCGACGGCGACCGCGTCGAGCTTTCGCTGCCGTCGCTGATCGCGCGCGGCCTCATCCGCCCCGAGCCCGAGCTCGCCGGCGCGTATTTTTGCCCGCTCGCCTTCGGCGCCACCTTCCGCCTCACCGTCGGCGCGCTCGCCTTCGAGGTGGCGGCCTGCGTGCCGCCGGCCCGCTTGGGGCTCGCCCCGCGCCGCGACTGGATTCAGCTCCTTCTCACCGGCGCGACCGCGCTGGCGATGACCCTCTGTCTGCTCGTCTATTTGATCGTGCCGCGCGGCATCTCCGACGAGACGCTCTCGGACGCGGTGGTCGCGCGCGCGCACTTCCTCTTTCCGACCGATGCTGGCCACGGCGCTTCGCCCTTCGGTGCCGTCGGTCAGGTGCCCGCCGCGCCCGGCCGCAGCTTCGATAAACGCGCGACCCCCGGCGCGCGCACCGATGCGCGGGTCGCCCGCGCGCGCCCTCGACCGGTCCGGACCTCGCCGGTCTCCGGCGCCGCCAGGGGCGCCCATCGCAACCGGCCGGCGGTAGCTCCCGAGGCCGCCCGCGCTTCGGCGGCCCGCGCCGCGCATTCGGCGGGCATCCTCGACGCGCTCGGGGAGATCGAAGGCACCCACCTCGGCTCGGTGTTCGGCGCTGACGACGCGCTCGGCGAAGGCGCCGCGGCTGCGATGGGAAGCTTGCACGGCGACGACGTTGGCGCCGGCAGCCTCGACGCGGTCGGTAGCGACGTCGGCGGCGGGAAGGCCGGCGAGGGCGCTAGCGGCACGATCGGTATGACCATCATCTGCGGCGGCTCAGACATGACCGGCGCCCTCGCTGCGCCCGCCATCGGCTTGATCTCCGGCCGTCACGCGACCGATCCGAGCGTGAGGATGCGAGCGCCGGAGGTCGGCCCCGAGTACGATCCCGCGCTCATCCGCCGCGTGGTGCACGCGCACCGGGCCGAGGTGCGCTTCTGCTACGAGCGCTCGCTTCTCGCCCACCCGCAGCTCGACGGCCGGCTGATGATGCAGTTCACCGTCGCGACCTCCGGAAGAGTGACCGCCTCGGCGGTGACCTCCTCCACCGTCGGCGATCCGGCGGTGGGCGCCTGCGTGGCCCAGGCGATCGGACGCTGGACCTTTCCCGCGCCGCGCGGCGGATCGATCCTCATCCGCTATCCGTTCGTATTCGCCCGCGCCGAGTAGCGCGTTACTGCGGCCCGACGTCGAACGAGTCGACCGCGTTGCCGGTCGACTGATCGAAGACGCTCACATAGATGCGGTCGTCGGCGCCCTGCAGCACGGTGCCATAGCCGAAGTAGGTCGCGTTGCCGGCGAGCGGCGCGCCGCCCACCCCCATCACCAGCGCGCGCGGATCGTTGTACTGGTGCTTGTACTCGTGCGTGTGCCCGGTGAGAAACAGCGTGTATTTGTGCGCGCGCACCAAATTGTAGATGGTCTGGAACTCGGGATGATCGGTGTTGCCGTCGGGGTGGTGCTTGGCGACGAAGGTGTACTTGGCGCGCGCATCCGCGTCGGTGAGCTGCTGGGTGAGCCAGCTCTGCTCGGCCGAATCCCACACGTCGTCGGCGACCACCAGGAACACCGCCAGCCCGCTCTTGGTCATCACGTCGAAGCGGTAGTAGGGCTTGGACGCGACCGGCTTGAGCGCGTCGAGAAACGCGGTGTAGTTGGCGTTGTTGCCATAGGAGCCGAGCGTGCAGAGCGCCGACGACTCGCCCGAGCACTCGTGGTTGCCCATGGTCATGAAGACCGTCTTGCCGAGCAGGTCCGCCGCGGTGATGTAGTCCTGCATCTGCTGCCGCGCGGTGGCGAGATCCTGGGTGTAGTAGTTCGAGCTGGTCCCGCAGTTGAACATGTGGTCGCCCTGATCGAGCGCGAACTGCACCCCCATTTGATGCATCTGCATAAAAATATTATTGATGACCGATTGGGGATAGGGCGTCTGCGGGAAGTTGCAGTCGGCCGGTCGGGTGTCGCCGGTGAAGCCGAAGAACAGCCGGTCGACGGTGCCGCCGGTCGGCCCGACCTGGCCGCCGACGGGAATCCCGCCGATCTGGCCGGCCAGATCGCCCTTCGGCATCGGGTTCATCCCGCCGTCGGTGGACGGGTTCGGGATGCCCGCGTCGGGGCCGTTCGGCTCCGCCGGGCAGGCCTCGGTGTTGGGAAAGCAGGTGCGCGCCGGGCCGGTCGTGCCCATCACCGTCTCGCAGGAAAAGCCGGCCGGGCAGGAGTCGCACGGCGAGCCGCAAAAGCGATTTCCCGAGACGTCCTGAAAGCAGGGATTGCCGGCGCACTGCGCGTCGCTCGAGCAGTAGGCGCACAGCGCGTTGCGCGCGGGCGCCTCGCCGCAGCCGGCCAGGAGCACGAGCGCCA
>JANWLJ010000023.1 GCA_025450955.1 Polyangium sp. (in: bacteria)
AGCGTGGCGGTATCGCTGCCCGATGGCGAGACGTGCCACTCGTCCATCGGGCGCAGCGGACACGGCGCTGGTGAGAGATCGCCGAGATCCATATCGGGCCCGTTCATATCGGTGCTGATCACCGGCGCGCGCAGGTCCGCCTCCCCGCTGCAGGCGCCGTTCAGACAGACCCCCGAGGCACAGTCCGCTCCAACCAGACACGGCTGTCCCGCCCCACACCGCGAGCAGGACCCGCCGCAATCCACGCCCGACTCGTTGCCGTCGAGGACGCCGTCGGCGCAGGCGCTGTTTGCGCCGCCGTCTCCGTTGGCCACCCGCGTGCTGCAGCCTCCGAGCACGAGCATCCAAAGGATCGGCAACGCAACTCGCATGATCCGTCGCGATCGTGCAACCGACGTACCGCCACGACGAGAACGGAAATCGCGCTCTTGCACGACGCGATTGTAAACCAGGTTGGCAGACACGCCAACCTCGTTGCCACCCGACTCACGCCGGCAACGGTTCTGACCACTCACAGAACTCGAGGCGGTTGCCCGATGGGTCGCGGGCGAAGAAGCGGCGCAGGCCGGCAATGGGGCGGCCCTCTTCGAGGGGGACGTCGGCGGCGGCGAGGCGGGCGCGCAGCTCGTCGAGGGAGTCGGTCTCGAAGGCTACGTGGCGCTTCGATCGCGGGTTGTCGGCCCCCGATTCGAGCGAGACGTGGAGCTCGAGCTCGCCCAGGCGGAACCAGCAGCCGGCGCGGCCGGCGTCGGGCGGTCGGGGCGCGGGCGCAAGGCCGAGAAGCTCGCCGTAGAAGCGGCGCGCGGCCTCGACATCATCGACGGAGAGATTGACGTGGGCGACGCGTTTGAGGAGCACGGGTCGATGGTAGCGCGGGCGAGCCCTGGCGCGCGCTCAGGCGGAGAAAAAAGAGAAAAATGCGGCGGCGATCGTTTGGGCGGCTTGGGCGGCGTCGCGCTTT
This sequence comes from Polyangium sp. (in: bacteria), assembly GCA_025450955.1. Taxonomy (GTDB): domain Bacteria; phylum Myxococcota_A; class Polyangia; order Palsa-1104; family Palsa-1104; genus JANWLJ01. Next base: position 962 of record JANWLJ010000023.1, read on the forward strand.
TGCAAGAGGTCGTGGCCGGCGCCTTCGCGCACGATGAGCGCGGTCTCGCTCGGGATGAGCGCGCGCGCGGCCTCGAGCTCGTCGAGCGTGCCGAACGGATCGGTCGAGCCGCTCACGAACAGGGTCCGCGTGGTCAGGCGCGAAAAGTGAGCGGTGCGCAGCTCGGTCGGCTTTCCGGGCGGATGAAGCGGATAGGAGAGCAGCAGCAGGCCGCTTGCGAGGGCGGGCTCGTCGGCGAGGAGCAGGCTCGACTGGCGGCCGCCGTAGGAGTGCCCGCCGAGAAGCACGCGGCCCTTTAGCCGCCGCCGCATCTCGCCGAGCGCGTCGACGAGGCCGGCGCGATCGCGCGCGCCGTCGCCTCGGCCGGGCGGGCCCTTTGGGCGGAGCTGGCGAAAACGGAGGTTACAGCGAAGGACGGTGAGGCCGCGCTCGGCGAGCTCGGCGCCGAGCGCGCGGAGAAGCGGCGCGTCGCGATCGCTGCCCGCTCCGTGGGTGAGGACCAGCCCATCGCCGCTCGGCTGGAGCGGCAGGTGCCAGATTCCCGCGAGGGCAGCGTCCTCGGACTCACTCATCGGCGATCGTCTTTGCCGCCGCGCGCGGGCAGGCTGGCGCGCACAATCAGCGCCAGCGAGATCAGGAGCAGGAGCGCGCCGGGCGGAATCAGCACCGCGCCGAGGCCGGGGTCGCCGCCGTGGGCGTAGAGGCCGCCGAGAAAGAAGCCGCTCGGGATGAGGATCGTGGCCGCGATCAGCGACGGGGAGGCCGCCGGGTGCAGCCGGCGCGGCAGGCGCGCGCAGAGCGCCGCGAGCGCGAGGTTGATGAGGCCGAGCGCGGTGCCGTGCGCGTGCGCCAGGGTCCACAACAGGCGTCGGCTCTCGGTGGCGACCCCGAGATACCAGGGCAGCTTGAACGCGTGCAGGGTCTCGAGCGCGATGCCCATGGTGACGAACAAAAAGAGCGCGACGAAGCCGACCCGCAGGTGGCGAAGCTGAAGCCGGCGATCGAGCGCGCCGCGATCGGGGAGGTCCACCTGTGCGCGATCGGGCTTCATTCGGCGAGGACCATCTCATCGTCCTCGCGCCGCTCGAGGAGAAGCCGCTCGAGCGCGTCGCGGAGGAACTGTCCTTGTGGGGAAAATAGCAGCTCCGGGCGGCGGTCGGCGACCTTCACCGTCATAAGCGCCAGGCGGCGGCGCGCCTCTTTCTGCGCCTCCCAGCGCGCGGCGGGCGGCGCGACATAGTCGAAGCGAAAGTCTTCGAATCCTTTGATCCGTTTCAAGGAGCGATAGGCGATATAGCGAATCGACGCATATTCGTCGCTCAATAATTCGATTAAATAGGGCGCCATCCAATCGTTTCCGGACGTGGCCTCGGCGGGGCTCCAGCCCATGCTGAAGGCGATGATCGCCCGCACCCCCGCTCCGCCGCGGGCGAGCTCGAGCACCGACTCGGCGATCGTGCGCTGCTCCTCAGTCAGCGACGGTGTCGGCGTGCCGTACCAGCGCGCGAGCGCGGCCGCGGTCCAGGCCAGGGTTCGATCGAGATGGCACAGATTGCAGGCGTTGGGACGCCCGGCCTTTAGCGTATCCGCCAGCCGCGGCACGCTGATTTGATGGCTGCGCATCGCCCGCAATAAGCCGTAAGTGGTATTCGGCATATGGCAGTTATAACATTCCGATCCGCTCGATCCCGCCGGGTGGTGGGTATGCGCCTCGAGCTTCTGTCCGATCGCCGGATGGCACTTCAGGCACGCCCCGTTGCCGCTCGCGCCCGCCGAGAGCTGCCAGGTGGGATCGCTGTCGTGCATCGAGTGGCAGGACAGGCAGGTGATGGGGCCGCGCTTGAAGCACGGCGACTCGATGAGGCCGTTATATTCGCGTCCCGAAATTCGCACCATTCCGTCCGGCCAATAGCGGCTCGGCCCGAAGGAGGCGTCAGCGGCGATCTGGTCGCGGCAGGCGCTGCGCTTCAGGCTCGCCAGCTCGAGGATCGGCTTTTCGGCGGCGAGCGTCTGGCCCGGCCGATACGGAATCCCGGTCTGCAGCCAGCCGTCGGGCGGGCAGGCGATCCCGTGACACTGGCCGCACACCTCGGCGGAGCGTTTCGGCGGCAGGCGGGCCGGATTGATGATGGTCGGATCGCCGGCGCCGCGGTCGTGGAGCGCGAGGCGCCGAAACGGGCTCTCGTTTTCGCGGGCGTGCGCGGCCGCCGGTCCGTGGCAAGCCTCGCAGGCGATGCCGAGCTCGGCCACCCGGCTCTCGGGAATTCCGGTGAGCCGGTCGAGGCCCGGCTGGCCGCCGGTCACGTGGCACTCGATGCAGATCCGATTCCACATCGACGGGCTCTTGGTGTAGTCGCAGCCGACGAGAAACACGTCGCGGCGCGCGACCCAGCGCTGATCGTCGAGAAGGTAGGTAAACGGAAACTCGATTTGTTCGTTGCCTCGATCGCCCGGAATCCAAAACGCCTGCATATGGTGCGATCCGGTCATCATCGTGATTCGCCGCGGGCCGAGGCCGGAGATGTCGGCCCACAGCTCGTCGTCTTTGCGCCGCAGGTGATAGGTGGTCCCGTCGGTGGCGGTGAGCGTCTCGCCGGAAAACGGCGCGAGCACCAAGGAGGCGCGCGCCGCCTGGGTCATCGAGCGGTGATAGCTCCGGTGCCAGGAGGCGTATTGCGAGGGATGGCAGGCGCGGCAGGAATTGGAAGAGACGTAGCCGTTTTGCGTCGCCCGCTCGGGGAGGCTTTGGCGAAGCCCCTCGGCCGATCGCGCTCGCCGGGCGCGCGCATTCGACCACAGCGCATCGCCGGCAGCGGTGCTCGCCAGAAGCGCCAGCGCGAGCAGCAGGCTCGACGGCGCGCGCGATCGCCCGAGCAGCACGATGACCGCGACTCCGGCGATCGTCCAGACGAGCAAGGACTCCATCGGGCGCCATTGTAGGACGCGCGATCTCGCGCCGCCGTAGTAAAGTGCGGCGCGCACAGGAGGCCTTTCATGAAGCTCGAGGGCACGGTCATCGTGGTCACCGGAGGCGGAAGCGGCATCGGACGCGCCATGGCCCTCAGGTTTCAGCGGGAGCGGCCGCGGGCGCTGGTGATCGCCGATCTCGACGGCAAACGCGCCGAAGAGGTGGCGCGCGAGGTGGGCGGCGTCGGGCTCGCGTGCGACGTGAGCCGCGAGGCCGAGGTGCAGCGGCTCGTCCGCGCCGTCGAGGATCGCGCGGGCCCGATCGATCTATTTTGCGCCAACGCCGGGATCGCGATCGGCGGCGGGATCGAGACGCCCGAGGCCGACTGGGATCGGATCTGGCGGGTCAACTTCCTCTCGCACCTGTGGGCGGCGCGCGCGCTCGTGCCCGGCTGGCTGGAGCGAAAAAGCGGCTATCTCCTTCACACCGCGTCGGCGGCGGGCCTGCTCACCATGGTCGGCGCCCTACCCTACTCGGTGACCAAACACTCGGTGGTGGCGCTCGCCGAGTGGCTGGCGATCACCTACGGCGAGCGCGGGATCAAGATCTCGTGCCTCTGCCCGCTGTTCGTGAACACGCCGCTTCTGACCGGCGCGCTCACCGACCTCGGCGGCAAGAGCGTGGTCGCGGCGGGCACGGTGATCGAGCCGCCCGAGGTCGCCGAGGCGGTCGCGGCCGGCCTCGACGCCGAAAAGTTCCTCATCCTGCCCCACGCCGACGTGCTCACCTATTTCCAGCGCAAAGCGGCCGATTACGATCGCTGGCTCGCCGGCATGCGCCGGCTGCAAGCGCTGGTTTGAGCGTTCCGAATTTCCCGCTAAAGCTTCCGCGCGCCCGGCCGATGACCGGATCATGGACCTCCACGATTTCGATGATGACGAGCCGACCCGACCCGACCCGTTCTCGACGCTGAAGGCGGTCGCCGCCTTCGTGGGCGTGAGCCCCGCGCCCGAGGAGAATCGACCGCGGCTGCCGAAGCTGCCGCCCGCGGTGATCGACTGGCTGCTTCACCAGTAGCTTCCGATTACCGGGTGGCGCGGCCGGACCGGTGTTACGATGCGCCGATGCGATTTGCGCTCGGCCTCTTTGGTGCGCTCCTCCTGCTCGCCGGCTGCGGCGCGACCACGCCGCCGCCACAGACCCCGGCCTCGTCGTCGGCGGAAGCGGCCCCGGCTGCGAATCCCTCCGCTTCGCCCCGAGCGGCGGCGCCGAGCGGGCCGGCGGTCGATCTGAGCCGGTGGAAGAACCGCGCCGTCTCGCCCGAGTGCCGGCGCGATCTGGCCGCGCTCGCGGCGGGTGAATTCGACGCGTTCCATGGCCTTCCGCGCTGCGGCCGTGTCGACGCCGAAGGGACGCTCGGCGCGAGCGGCGAGGGCCCGTCGCAGTTCGAAAAAATGGGCGAGTACCGCGTCTTCTCGTCGGCGGGCAAGAGCGCGATCGCCTATTTCCTCGCCGACGACATCCGCGTCGTCGAGCTGCTCTATCCCAAGCTCGATCAACCGCTCTCGTCACTGCTCGGTCCGCCCGAAGGCAAGGTCAAATCCGAGCTCAGCCCCGGCTGGGACCAGTGGGTCTACGCCTCGCGCGGCCTGAACGCGCACGTCAATCGCAAGAGCGGCGAAGTGATCGCGGTGTTCGCCTATCCCGCCACCACCGTCGACGCATTTCTCAAGACCGACATCGCGCGGGTCTCGAAGAGTGAGGCGCCGCTCGAAGAGCTGAAATGAGCTGGAATTTTTGTGTGGTAGCAAACGGCGTGATCTTGGGCTGATAGGGTACAGTGTTTCGACCGGCTGGCAGTGGCCGCGGACTGCAGGGGAAGATCATGAACGACAAGAGCGCCCCCGACGATCTGACCGTTCAGGGTGGCAAGCCGGTGCCGGTGGCCGAACAGCCGACTCATCTCGAGTGGGAGAGCTGGGACGATCTCGACGTGGCGCCCGATCCGGCGGCGGTGCTGACGAACACCTCGCGGCCGACCGAGACGCCGCGCGAGCCGACCGGCCCCGAGGGCGGCGAGGTCAAGCCGCTCGATCTCAAGGCCGGCACCAAGGTGAGCCAGTACGAGATCATCCGCGAGCTCGGCTCGGGCGGGATGGGCACGGTCTATCTCGCGCGCGATCTGCGGCTCGGCAGGCGCGTGGCGATCAAGTTCCTCCAGTCGCGCGACGCCGACACCACCAAGCGCTTCATCCTCGAGGCGCGCGCGACCGCGAGCTGCAGCCACGAGAACATCGTCATCATCTATGAAGTCGGCCAGCACCACGGCAATCCGTTCATGGTGCTCGAATATCTGCAGGGCCATCCGCTCTCGAAGGTGGTGCAGAACGACGCGCGGCTGCCGCCGCAGCGGGCGGTCGAGCTGATGATGCCGGTGGTGCGCGCGCTCACCGTCGCGCACGAGCAGGGGATCGTCCACCGCGACCTCAAGCCCGACAACGTGTTCGTCACCGA
>JANWLJ010000024.1 GCA_025450955.1 Polyangium sp. (in: bacteria)
CGATCGAGGTGGTCGAGTAGGGCACGTCCTTGCGCATGTTGATGCCGGCCACACCGCTGTTGAACAGGCTCGGGAAGTCCTCGTAGTTGATCGCCACCAGGTTGTTGCTGAAGGCGTTGAACGCGGCTGGGAAACCGAACGCGTTCTGGAACGCCGACAGCGAAGCGAAGGCTTCCTGGCTGGCCTGGTCCGGCTTGGCATCGGTGAACACTTCGACATAGCCATCGCCGGCGTAGCTGAACTTCATCGCCGCCTTGTCATAGGAGCCGAGCCCCTGAAGGTCGGAGTTGAAGTTCGCGCCGTAATCCATGATCGACGAGTACTGATAGTCGCGCACCGCGCCGTTGATCTCGTCGACCGACGGAGCGCCGCCCGCGCAGTCGAAGTACCGCGGATAGATTTTGCCCTTCACGCAATTCTGGGTGACCCCGTTGGCGTCGACGTACGTGCCCGTGTAGGCCGCGCCGGTGGCGGTGCCGGTGGTCGGATCATAGCCGACGTACTTCTGCGCTGTCCCGCTGGTCGCCGAGCCGGAGCGGAGCGACCAGTACTGCGGGAAGTAGTTCATCGCGTCGAACGACGCGCGGAAGTTGTGGCGAAGGCCCATGTTGTGCCCCACCTCGTGCAGCGTGACCGCGAGGAAGATGTCCTTGCGCAGCTTCTGGCGGATCGCCTCCGGGTCCATGTTCGGCACCGAGGGATCGTGCGCGAGGCGCAGCGCCTCCTGGATCACGCCGTCGTCGGCGAAGTCGGCAAAGTCGTAGCCGAACGCGCGCATGGTATCGAGGCGGGAATTGATCGCCTGGGTGACCGCCTTGGAGCGCAGCGGCGAGACGCGCATCTTCTCCGCATCCGACAGCGAGCTCCAGTCACTGCCCGGCGCCACTCCCGCCATCGACATGATGTCGGGGGTGATCATCATCCCTTCGAGCTGGGTGCCGCGGATGTGATCGCGGAGGATCTGCGAAAGATCGGCGTTGTTCTGGCCGAAGATCCCGCCCGCGTACATCGCGTCTTCGCGGTTCTTGAGCGAATTGAGGAAGGTCTTCGGATCGCCGGTCTGAATTGGCGCCTGCGGAGCCTGACCCTTGGCCCACGAGAAGTCCATCGCCCGCGCCTCTTGCAGGATCTTCGAGTCGTCGGTGATCTTCGAACGGTTGGGCACGCCCGCCAGGTTCTGCTGCACCCACGAAGCGACGTTGGTGCCGACGATGTAATCCTGCGGATCGATCTTGCCGGTGGCGAGCAGCACCAGGTCGCGCGCATAAGCGGCGTAGGTGTCGAGCGCGGCGCCGTAGATGTACGCCTGTCCGGAGATGGTCTCGCCGGTCTCGACATCGAACAGCGGCGGGCCGTAGCCGAGCGGGCCCGCGTTCTGCTCCTGGTTCACCCAGAAGATGTTCGAGCGGCGCGGGTCACCCTGGCGCGCGTGGTAGATCGGATCGCCGTTCGCGTCCTTCACCACCGCGCCGGTCGCATCGACCTCGGCCTTGATGTTGGACTGGCAGGCGTCCGGATCCTTGCACATCGCCGGATCGTAGCCGGCCGCGGTCGGGTCGCACTGCGCGCCCATGTCGTCGCGCAGCTTGACCGGGTTGTGGCACCACACGAAGATGTCGTGAGCCGGATCGGCGCCGGTGACGTCCTTGACCGCCGCGCCGACCGCCTGGTTCCACTGGCTGATGATCTCCTTGCCGGTGGCGAACAGCTCGGGCGGGAACGGCTCGAGCGACGACTCGGCGTAGTACGGAATCGTCCGCAGCTCGCGCTGGGCGTACGGGATCGGGGTCTTGCCGTCGTCCTGGTACGACTTCTTCCACAGATTGAAGCGCGCCGCGTGGCGCACGAAGCCCGAGTTGGTCACGCCGTACTGACGATTGTAGGTGAGGCGATTCAGGCCCACGTCCCAGATGCCGAACAGGTTCATCTGGATGCCGTCCCAGTTGCGCGGCTGGTACTGGTGCTTGGGCGAGATCTTGGCGAACGAGTGGCGAACCTTGACCACCTGTGACGCGCAGTCATCGGTCTGGTAGCTGAGGAAGCAGGCCGGCACGGTGAACGACTGGGCGACGCCGTTCTCCTCGTAATTCACCGTCTCCTGGGTCGGGGTGATGACCCACTTGTTGGTGATGTCCATGTAGTTGGCTTCGCCCGGCGAGAACTCGTCGGCGTCGGTGGCGTCGGCGCGCTCCATGTGGAACGCGTCCGGCTTGGTCGGGTCCGACTCCCAGTAGCTGGCCGACTCGACCTTGGCGCCGTTCTGGAAGAAGAAGTTGATCCCGAGCCCGACCACGTCGGAGTCGGTGAGCAGGTTCTGCGACCAGTCGACGCGGATGAACTCGCGCTCGTTCCACGGCCGCTCCGTCGACTCGATGATCTTGTTGGTCTCTTCGCCGGTCGTCGAGTTGTAGTCGCGGATGATGTCGAACTGGCTCGAGATCGGCCAGGCCGCCACCGGCTGCCCATTGTACTGGGCCGGGTCCTGCGTGTACGCGTCTTCCGAGCCCTGGATCTGCTCGTAGGAGCGGCGCGCGAAGAGGGTGTTCTCTTCGATGTCGAACTTGACCTTCATCATCTCGGACGAGTTGCCGATGAACATGAAGCTCGAGGTCGGAGGCGCGTCGACGACCGTCTGGAGGTAGTACCAGGTGCCGTCCAGATCGGCCTTCTTGATCACGTTCGGCTGGACGAACGACCGCGGCGGCTGCTCGGTGCATCCGGCCGTGACCAGGGAGAGAGCCAGCGCCGCGTAGGTGAACTTCGTAAACCTAGACATCGTTCTCACGCCTCCGTTGAAAAGTTCGACAGCGAAATCGAAATCGAAACGCTTAGTGCTTGCGCAGCAGCGACGCCACCTTGTCGATGGTGACCGTCGCGCCGACTTGAATGGTCGTATACGCTTCGTAGTTGGTGGAGATGATTCCCTGACGGTAGGTCGAGTCGGGGTTGTAGCGGGGCGCCCAGTTGATCCACGCCAGCGAGATCCCGAGCCAATCGAGCGCCTGATACGAGATGGTCGCCCAGAACACCTGGCTCGGGCGATACCCGGGGCGGTTGAGGGTCGCGCCCGAATTCTGCGCCACCGCGTTGCCGGTCGCGCAGGTATCCACCATTAATCCCTGCACGTTCACGTCGCACGACTGGCCGTAGGCCCACGAGTCGATGAGCACGTAGAGGACGTCGAGCGAGAGTTTCTTGGTGAACGCGATCGATCCGTCGAAGCTGTTCGACACCGAGTAGCTGGTGTTGAGCGCGCCGATGGTGGTCGAACGGGTCGGGTCGAGATAGAAGTTGGACAGCCCGGCGCCGCTCGCGCCGTCGTAGAAGTTGCCGCCCTCGGAGCTCGCGGTTCCGTTCACGTTGGGAGCCAGGATCGGCGAGATGTCGCGGTGGAAGTTCTTGGTGAAGCTGATCCCGTAGCCGATCTTGATCCGCTTGCCCCACACCGGCAGCGGCGCGCCGAACGAGACGCCCGGGGTGAGCGAGGTGTAGAGGGTCGCGTACTGGCTCTCGAGTGAAGTCGGAAAGATCAACCGGATGGAGGGGTTGATGCTGATATTGGCCTTGGGAATGGTGTAGATGCTCGGAGCGCGGAAGGTGAGCCAGAGGTCGGAGTAGTCGGTCCGGCGATTGTTGCCGGCCGGGTGGCAGTAGCCGACCGTGGTCGGATCGACCACGCCGCCCTGGGTGCTGGGAGTAATGTTGGAGCAGGTGCCCTGCGGCGAGGCGTTGGAGGTGCCGTTGAAGTTGGCTTCGTCGACGCCCGAGAGATTCTGGGTGACGCCGAACCGGAGCCCGACCGAGAGGGTCTTGAAGACGCTGTTACGAAGGAAGCGGGCGCCGACGTTCCAGGTCGGCTCGAAGTAAAAGGCGAGATCGTTCCGATAGTTCTCGCCGACGCTGTTCAAGCCCGAGCCGTCGGCCATCGTGAAATCGAAAGAGAGCCCGTAGTATGGGACCAGCTCGTGCTTGGAGTGCAGGCTGGCGTCGGTGTCGGCGCCGGGCAAGAGCTGGGCCTGGGCAACCGAACCCGCCAGGAACACAGTCAATACGGCGATGCCGCTCAGGTACCTTTTCACGTGGTGCTCCTTCATTGCTCCAGGCTCCGCTCCAGGGCTCCGGGTACGGCCTCGGGAACAGGCGGCGCGCCGGGTCTTCAAGAACTGGTCCAGAGGCGAGCGCTTGCTCGAAAAGCGAGCGATGGGCAATAAAACACAGCGATTAAGCGTTGTCTACCGTGATCTTGGAGACTGTTGCCACCGTTAGCCGATTAACGATGCGCCAAAACCGCACGTTTCTCGTGAAACGGTTAGCAATATCAAATGCATTACACGCTGCACCAACGTCAGGACAGGGGTGTCCAAAACGCGGCAGCGTTCACCAAGTGACGGAAATCATGGTGATTGGGTAGTGCGTCGGGAGATCGTTCCCGGGACGGACGGTGACCGCGAACAAGACACTCATCAACCTACGTCCGACTACCGTGTATGCGTCACTTGACTCGATGTGCGGACTGGAGTTAGCATGGTCAACCGCGAGACAAATTTAGCTAGTTACCACGGACGGCTAGCGAAGGAGAGTGGTGGGATGGAGACGAAGGTCTTCACGCTTGACGGTAAAGTGGAAGCGCTTCGTGAGCTGCGCATTCGCGCCAATCCGGCGATCGTCACCGAGTTTGACGAGAAGCTCGATCAATCTTGGATCTATCACGACAACGCGCTCGAAGGCGTGGTGCTGTCGTATCACGAGCTGAAAGCGGCGATCGACAAGAAGATCATCTCGGACGTCACGCTGATCCCGATGTACGAGGAGATCAAGAATCACAAGGCGGCGATCGAGCTGGTGCGCCAGATGGCGCGGGCCTGGGCGCAGGAGCGGCACGAGAAGAAGTCGCGCAAGAAAAATCAGATCACGCTCGACACGCTCAAGCTCTTGCACTCGGTGCTGACGCCGGAGGAGAAGGCGAAGGGGAATCCGTATCGCAAGGACAACCCGCTTCACCGGCTCTACTTTCACGAGATCGCGCAACCGGACAAGATCGCGATCAAGCTGCGCAAGCTCACCGAGTGGCTCGATGAGGAAGAGACGCAGCACATGCATCCGGTCGAGCGCGCCGCCCGCGCGCACTTCCGGTTGATGGCGATCTTCCCCTGGCCGAAGAACTCGGGGAAGGTCGCGCGGCTTTTGATGAACCTCATGCTGCTGCGCGACGGCTTCCCGCCGGTCGTGATCCACTCGATCGATCGGCAGCGCTACTACGACGTGCTGCGCAGCGAGGCGGCGGGGATCGTTCCGCTGGTGTTCGAGTCGCTGGAGAACGGCGTCGAGACCTCGGCGCGCTTTTTCTCCGAGCTCGAAGAGGCGCGGCACGAAGCGCGCCAGCACAAGCGCTCGGCGTAGACGCGGCGGGGCGCAAGGCCCCGCCCTACGGCCGGCGCAGCACCAAATTACGAACGTCGGCCGGCGAAGCACCAAATTACGAGCGTAGGGCGGGCCCTTGCGGCCCGCCGCTTCCCAACAATCTGTTGACGCAGCACGACGGCGATCGCATGCTGCGGCGGCGATGCGGCAGGGTCGTTTCGAGTCCAAGCTGGCTCCGGATGCCGCCGAGCTGAACGCGTCGGTCGGCTTCGATCATCGCCTGCTCCCCTACGACATCGAAGGCTCCAAGGCGCACGCGCGGATGCTCGCGACGCGCGGGATTCTTCCCGTTTCTGACGCCGAAGCGATCTGCGCCGGGCTCGATCAGGTGCGCGCGGAGTGGGAGCGCGGCGAGCTCGAGCTCGATCCGCAGCTCGAAGATGTGCACATGAACGTCGAGCGGCGGCTCACCGAGATCATCGGCGAGGCCGGCGGCCGGCTGCACACCGCGCGCAGCCGGAACGATCAGGTCGCGACCGATCTACGGCTCTACGCGATCGATCAGACGAAGAATCTGCGCGCGGCGTTGCGCGGGCTGGCTCTAGCGCTGGTGGCGCAGGCGCGCAATCATGTCGATACGCTCGTGCCGGGATATACCCATCTTCAGCGGGCGCAGCCGGTTCGGCTCGCGCACCACCTGCTCGCCTACGTAGAGATGATCGATCGCGATCGCGAGCGGCTCGCGGACGCGGCGAGGCGGGCGAATCGATCGCCGCTCGGCTCGGGCGCGCTGGCGGCCACCACCTTTCCGATCGATCGCGAAGAGGTCGCGCGAGCGCTCGGGTTTCAGGGCGTGACCCGAAACAGCATGGACGCGGTCGGCGATCGCGACTTCGCGGTCGAGATCGCCTCCGCGTGCGCGCTGGTGATGGCGCATCTGTCGCGGCTCGGGGAGGAGCTGGTGTTGTGGGCGTCGCAGGAATTCGGGTTCGTGCGGCTGCCGGAGGCCTACTGCTCGGGCTCGTCGATCATGCCGCAGAAGGTGAATCCGGATGTGCCCGAGCTGGTGCGCGCCAAGTCGGGACGGGTGTTTGGCGATCTGGTCGCCCTGCTCACCATCATCAAGGGGCTGCCGCTCGCCTATAATAAGGATCTGCAAGAGACGCAGGAGCCGCTCTACGACGCGGTCGAGACCGCGCTCGCGTGCGTTCGCACCATGACCGGGCTTTTGGCGGGCGCGCGGTTCGAGGTGGAGCGGATGCGGCGGGCGCTCGACGAAGGGCACCTGCTCGCCACCGAGGTCGCCGATCATCTCGCGGCGCGCGGCGTTCCGTTTCGGCAGGCGCACGCGGCGGCGGGCGCGATCGTGCGGCGCGCCTCGGAGCGAGGCGTCGATCTGGCGGCGCTCGGGATCGAGGAGATGCGGGCGGCGGCGGGGCTCGCCGAGATCGACGCGTCGCTGCTCGCCGTGCTCGATGCCGCGCGCGCGGTGGATCGGCGCGACGTGCCGGGAGGACCGGCGCGCGCCCGCGTGCTCGCCGCCATCGCCGACGCCGAAGCGCGATTGAAGGAGTAGAGATGCATCATTTTCAGTATCGGGAGGGGGAGCTGTATTGGGAGGATGTCCCGCTCGCGCGCATCGCGGAAGAGGTGGGGACGCCGGCGTATGTCTACAGCTACGCGACGCTCGAGCGACACTTTCGGGTCTTCGATAGCGCGCTCAACGAGGGTGGGCCGCGAAAGCATCTGGTCTGCTACTCGGTCAAGGCCAACTCGAATCTGGCGGTGCTGCGCGCGCTGGTTTCGTTCGGCGCCGGAGTCGACACCGTCTCGCGCGGCGAGATCTTTCGCGCGCTCAAGGTGGGCGCGGACCCGAAGAAGATCGTGTTTTCGGGGGTGGGCAAGCGCGAGGACGAGATCGCCTACGCGCTCGAGCAGGGAATCCTCGCGTTCAACGTCGAGAGCCACGGCGAGCTCGAGGCGATCGAGCGGGTGGCGGCGCGGCTCGGCCCAAAATTGAAGACGAAGGCGCCGGTGTCTTTGCGGGTCAATCCCGACGTCGACGCCGAGACCCATCCGTATATCTCGACCGGGCTGAAGAAGAACAAGTTCGGCATTCCGGTGGCGTGGGCGCGCGAGGAGTTTCGCGCGGCGGCGAAGATGCCGCACCTCGAGGTGGTGGGGCTCGACTGCCACATCGGATCGCAGCTCACCAAGACCGCGCCGTTTCAGGACGCGATCGCGCGGCTCGGCGAGCTGGCGCGCACGCTGGTCGTAGACGGGCACCGGCTGCGCTATCTCGATATCGGCGGTGGGCTCGGGATTCCGTACAACCAGGAAGATCCGCCGTCGCCGGCCGAATATGGGGAGGCGATCCGCGCCGCGCTCGCCGCGTTCGAAGGGCCCGAGCTGAGCGGGCTCACGCTCATCTGCGAGCCGGGGCGGGTGATCGTCGGCAACGCCGGCGTGCTCGTCACGCGCACGCTCTATCTCAAGCAGAGCGAGATCAAGAATTTCGTGATCGTCGACGCGGCGATGAACGATCTGATCCGGCCGGCTTTTTACGACTCGTATCACGCGATCTGGCCGGTGGTGAAACGCGGGGGCCCGGCCTACGCGGCCGACGTGGTGGGGCCGATCTGCGAGACCGGCGATTTTCTCGCGCGCGATCGATCGCTCGCGCACAAGCCGGAAGAGGGCGAGCTGCTCGCGGTGCTGTCGGCGGGCGCATACGGGTTCACCATGTCGTCGAACTACAACACCCGGCCGCGGGTGGCCGAGGTGATGGTCAAAGGCGGCGAATTCGCGGTGGTCCGGCGCCGCGAGACGCTCGACGATCTGATCCGCGGCGAAGAGATCCCGAAGTTCGTCGGCTGAAGCGAGCTACCAGGTGCCGCGCGCGAGCGTGAGGGTGAGGCGCGGCGCCACGCCTTCGGGAGTCATCGCCAGGCCGATGTCGAGCTTGGGGATGGCGATCGCCCAGCGATCGTTTTTGCGTAGGAAGAGCGCTTCGACCGGCGGCAGATCGCCCTTGTAGCCGCGGGTGCCGACGGCGGCGGCCAGCAGGCCCAGCACCATCCCGCCGAGGGCGTAGCGCGCGCCGGCCTGGGTGAGGTTCTCGTGCGGCGAGTTGGCGGCGACCGCGACGCCGAGCGCGAAGCCGAGGCCAGTGCCGACCAGGCCGCCCGCGTCGACGAGCGCGACGTGGCCGCGGGCGCGATCGAGCTTCCAGGCGATGAGCGCGCTGGTGGCGACGCCAATCGCGGTTCCGCCGAGGATGAACCAGCCGAACTGCGACGCCGATGGGCTGGCGAAGATCGCGTGGGTGAGGAGCGCGCCGGTCGCGGTGCCCCACAGCCCGCCGGAGTTGACGATCGCCGAGGTGCCGGGCGCGATGTCGTAGAAGCGCGAGACCAGCGCGCCGGTGGTGATCCCGAGCGCGCCGCCGAGCAGCGTGAGTCCGTAGGTGTATTGGTTCGGCACCTCGAGGCCGAGCGCGAGCGCCGCGCCGATCGCCGAGCCCCAGGCGCCGCCGCCGATGATGATCGAGCTGTGGCCGCCCTTGATCCCGTCGCGGGTGGGACGAAACGCGCCGAGAAAACCGGCGCCGATTCCGGCCACCGACGAGAGCAGGAGCGTCGCCAGGCCGACGCCGGTGGAGGTGAAGTTGGAGTGGGTCGAGAGCGCCGCGACCAATAGCGGACCGGCGA
>JANWLJ010000025.1 GCA_025450955.1 Polyangium sp. (in: bacteria)
AGCGGGTCGCGCTCGCCCGCGCGCTCTACGGCGGGCCGCGGCTCTTGCTCGCCGACGAGCCGACCGGAAATCTCGACGGCGAGACCGGGCGCCAGATCATCGAGCTGTTCGGCAAGCTCCACCAGGAGGGCCTCACCTTGATCGTGGTGACCCATCAGGAGCGGGTCTCCGAGGCGGCGGGCCGGGTGCTGCGCCTCGAAGACGGGCGGCTCCTCGCATGACCGCGCGCGCGCTCGCTCTGCTTGCGGCCCAGAGCATCCGCCGCGCCCGCCGCTCGTTTTTGCTCTCGGTGTTCGGGATCGCGATCGGCATCGGCTCGCTCGCCTTTTTTCTCGCGCTCTCGGCCGGCGCGCGCCGCGCCCTCGAGCGAGTCTTTCCCGCCGGGCGAATCGAGGTGGTGCCCGCCTCGTCGAGCCTCGGCTCGGGGCCGCTCTCGCTCTTGTCCTTCGGCGGACCTGCGCCGCTCACCACCTCGGCCGCGCAGGCGCTCGCGAAAGAAAAGGGAGTGCGCGCGGTCCATCCGCGACTGCGGTTGGCGTTCGCTTCGCGCGCCTGGGGCGGCCATCAGCTCCTTGGCCGGGACGTGCGCGCCGAGCTGATCGCCGAGGGGATCGATCCCGCCGCGGTCAATGGCGAGCCGGATTCGTCGATCGGCCCCGAGCCGTTCTCCGACGAGCTGGGCTCGCAAAAGAGCTGCGCCACCGACGCGGAGTGCGCCGCGCCCGAGTACTGCCCGGCCGACACCCACAAATGCGAGCGGCCGATCCCGGCGGTGATCTCGCCCTTCATGCTCGAGCTCTACAACACGGCGATCGCGCCCTCGCACGGGCTGCCCAAGCTCGGCCGCCTGCTTGCCGGCGCGATGCGCGGCTTCACGTTTACCGCCGAGCTCGGCGCCTCGTTCTTCGGCGGCCCGCCGTCCAAAATTCCGCCGCGCACCCGCCGGGTGATGCTGGTCGGGGTCGCCGATCACGCCGCCCGCCTCGCGCTCTCGCTCCCGCTCGGCACCGTCGAGCGCTATAACGCGCTCTACGCCGGCCCCGCGGCCGCGCAGCATCTCTCGTCGGTGGTGCTCGAGCTCTCGCCGGGCGCCGACGTGGCCCGGATCGCCGGCCGGGTGCGCCAGATGGGCTACGAGATCGCCGACTCGGGCGCCGAACGGATCGGCCTCGCGCTCACCTTGCTCACGCTCCTCTTCTCGCTCATCTCGGCGGCGATCGTCGGGCTGGCGACGATCAACATCGCGCACGGCTTTTTCCGCCAGGTGGCCGAGCGCAAGCGCGAGATCGGCGTCTTGCGCGCGGTCGGCGCCTCGGCCGGCGACGTCGAGCGGGTGCTCCCCGCCGAGGCGGGCGCGATCGGTTTGTGCGGCGGCGCGGTCGGCCTCGCGCTGGCGTGGCTCTCCGCGCTCGGCTGCGATCGACTGGCCGCGCGCCTGCTCCCCGACTTCCCCTTCAAGCCGGACAGCTTCTTCTCATTCGGCTGGCAATTGATCGTGGGCGCGCTACTCTGCGCCATCTTTGCCTGCATGGCGGGCGCACTGTGGCCGGCGCGCGCGGCGGCGAGGCTGGAGCCCACCGAAGCGCTGTCGTCCCCCTAACGACCAAAACCGAGGAGGCTGAACATGAAGAAGGCGCACATCGTGACCGACAAGGGCGAAATCGTCGTCGAGCTCTTCGAAGAGGACGCGCCCGGCACGGTCGCGAACTTCGTCGGCCTCGCCACCGGCACCAAGGAGTGGACCGATCCGAAGACCGGCGAGAAGAACAAGTCGAAGCCGCTCTACGACGGGCTGCGCTTTCACCGCGTGATCGACGACTTCATGGTCCAGGGCGGCGATCCGCTCACCCGCTACGACGACCAGAAGGCGCGCTGGGGCACCGGCGGCCCCGGCTTCAAGATCAAGTGCGAGACCGGCGGCGTGAAGCAGAAGCATGTGCGCGGCACGCTCTCGATGGCGCACGCGGGCAAGGACACCGGCGGCTCGCAGTTCTTCATCTGCCACGGCCCGCAGCCGCACCTCGACCGCAAGCACACCGTGTTCGGCCAGGCGATCTCCGGCCTCGACGTGATCGATCAGATCCGCGGCGGCGACAAGATCGTCAAGATCACCATCGAAGGCTGAGCCTCGCGGCGCGCGCCCGCGATCATTTCTTCTTCACCTCGACGATCGGCGTCAGCAGGATCTCGATCCGGCGATTTTTCGCCTTCGAGGTCTTCGAGCGCGGGTGAAATTGCGAAAACCCCGCCGCGGTCAGCTTGTCCGGGCTCACCCCCACCGTCTCCGCCAGATAGCGCACCACGTTGACCGCGCGCGCCGTCGACAGCTCCCAGTTGGAAGGAAACTGCGCGGTGTGGATCGGCCGATCGTCGGTGTGGCCGCCGACGAGGATCTGCTTGCTCTCGAGCCCCTTGAGCACCGCGCCCACCTGGTCGAGCACCTTCTTGCCGCGCGGCGAGATGTTGGCGTCGCCGCTCTTGAACAGGATCTGATCGACCAGGTTGACGCTGATCCGATTGGCGTCTTGCGAGACGTCGCCGTCGTGGGTGTCGAGCTTGGCGCGCAGATCCGAGATCAGCTTGTCGTCGGCCTGCTTGGTCAGATCCTGCGCCGCCACCTTTTGCACCAGCTGAGTCTTCGCTTGCGACGCCTGATCGCGCTCGCTCTTGACCCGAGCGAGCTGATCCTCGGCGGCGAAGGCGCGCTGCCGCATCTCGGCCGCTTCGTCGCGCGCGGTCGCGAGCGCGCTCTTGGCGTGGTCCTCCTCGTCGAGCTTGCGTCCGAGATAGCCCGCGAACGCGCTGGCGGTGAGCACGAACAGGAGCCACGGCAAAAGCCGCCTCGGCCCTCCCGGCTCTTTGTTCGAGGAGCCCGACGGCCCCCGAACGCGGGTCGCCAGCTCCTCGTCCGCGGCGCCCTCGGTAGGGCCTTCGTGCATGTCATCCCACACGGTGCGCGCCATCGGAGCGATCGTAGCACGCGGTCCGGCAAGCGGTGCTAGGATCACGCCGATGGTGCCCTCCGCCGATCATGCGCGCTGGCTGCTCGTCGCGGTCTCAGCCGCCGGTCTCGTCTGCGGCGCGCTGCCGCTTCTGTGGGTGCTCCGGCGAATGGGGCGCGCGATGTTCGGCCGCCCCCAGCCGGCGGTCGGCGGCGGCCGGTATCTGTTCGCGCTCGTGGCGGGCGCGGTCTTCTCGGGGCTCGGCCTGTTCGCGCTCGGCCTCTACGTCGCGCTCTCGGCCTACGGCGTGGTCGGGCAGAAGACCCGCATCGCCGAGGTGCAGTGCATCGAGCTCAAGCCCGCGCACCTGCGCGTCTACTATGTGCCGATCCTCGACGACGGAACGCGCGGCGCGACCGAGACCTATGATGTGGCCGGCGACGAGTGGACGGTGGGCGGCGACGTGCTTCGCTTCCGTCCGTTTCTGAACACGCTCGGGCTCAAGACCGTGTTCAAGGTCTCGCGCGTCGAGGGCCGCTGGCTCGACGCCGCGCAGGCCAACGCGCACAAAGGCAGCGCGTTCAATCGCGAGGGCGGCACCACCGCCGGCTGGCTTCAGCTCTATCGCGACGGCGCGCGCGGCCCGCTCGGCTGGCTCATCGCCGGCGCCCACGGCCAGGCGGTCTCGCAGCTCCCGGATCGCCGCGCGCTCTACGATCTCTACGTCACTCCGAACGGCTTCGTCGTCGACAAGCGCGAGCTGTAGCTCGCGATCAGATCACCTGACCGTCGTCGGAGAGCGCGCCGTCGGCCTGCGCCTGGCGCAGCGTGCGCACCGCCTCTTGCGCCTGCGACTCGGGCACCGCGATGAAGTAGGCGCCCGCCATCGAGCCCGGCACCGGAATCATGCGCGAGATGCGATCGTGAATCCGCCCGGTGATGCCCTGCGGCCCGAGCACCACGTCGATCGCCATCTGCGCCAGCCCCTCGTCGGTGCAGCGGAACACCTCGACCATCGCTTCGACTGCTTGCGCCATATCGATAACCTCCTCAATTGCTTTGGAAATACTTTGAGCGAGCGATCGCTTGCATGTTATGCTACCAAATCAACTACCAAGTGGTCCCCGGGGCTCTTCCTTTGAAGAAACCGATCCAGTTCGGGAAGTACTTTCTACTCGATCGAATCAACGTCGGAGGCATGGCCGAAGTATTCAAGGCCAAGGCCTTCGGGGTCGAGGGATTCGAGCGCCTGCTCGCCGTCAAGCGCATCCTGCCGAACATCGCTGAGGACGAAGAGTTCATCACGATGTTCATCGACGAGGCGAAGATCTCGGTCCAGCTCAATCACGCCAACATCTGCCAGATCTTCGATCTCGGCAAGGTCGAAGACAGCTACTTCATCGCGCTCGAGTTCGTTCACGGCAAGGATCTGCGGGCGATCTTCGATCGCTGCAAGCAGAAGCCGGTCGCCGGGCTGACCGCGATGCCGATCGCGCAGGCGGCGTTCGTGGTGATGAAGGCGTGCGAGGGGCTCGACTACGCGCACAACAAGCGCGACGCGAACGGCGGCGATCTCAACCTGGTGCACCGCGACGTCTCGCCGCAGAACGTGCTCATCTCGTACGAAGGCGAGGTGAAGCTGATCGACTTCGGCATCGCCAAGGCGGCGGGCAAGGCGTCCAAGACCCAGCAGGGAATTCTCAAGGGCAAGTTCGGCTATATGTCGCCCGAGCAGGTGCGCGGGCTGCCGCTCGATCGCCGCTCCGATATTTTTTCGCTCGGGATCGTGCTCTACGAGCTATTGACCGGCGAGCGGCTGTTCATCGGCGAGAGCGATTTCTCGACGCTGGAGAAGGTGCGCAACGTCGAGATCCTGCCGCCTTCGACCTATAACCGGCGCATCCCCGAAGAGCTCGAGCGCATCGTGATGAAGGCGCTCGCCAAGGACGTCGAGGATCGCTATCAGAACGCGATCGATCTGCACGACGATCTTCAGGCGTTCATGTATTCGGCCGGCGAGTTTTATTCGCGCAAGGATCTGGCGGCGTGGATGAAGAAGGTGTTCGCCTCCGAGATCGAGGCGGAGACCGCCAAGCTCGACGCCTACCAGAAGCTCCCGCCGCCGACTCAGCCGGCCGCGGGTGCGGCTCCCGCGGGTGGCTTACCGGTCGGTCCGTCGAGCTCGCGTCGCAACACCATTCCGCCGCCGCCGCCCGCCGCCGCGATGTCGGGTCGCCCTTCGGGCCAAACGCCGGCGGGCGCGCCGCCGCCGCCGGCGATCGCCGCCAAGCCGGTAAACGGTCACGCGCCCGGCGCGCGCGCCGAGGCCGACCTCGGGTGGGACGACGAGGAGCTGGCGACCAACATCTACGACACGCCGCAGGACGCCGCCGACGCGGTGGTCGACGACAAGCCCGATCTCTCGCACCTCGAGCTGCGCGCCGACGGTGCGCCGGTGCCGCACGGGGGCAAGCAAAACGGCGCCGCCCATCATCCGGCGCCGATCGACTTCGTGATGCCGCAGCCGGCCGCGCAGCCCGCTTTGGCGTCGGTCGCGCGTCCGGTGCATTTGCCGACCGAGCAGATGCGCGCGGTGCCGGTCGGCCGTCCGCAAAAGGGCCGCGGCGCGCTCTATCTCACCGTCGGGGTGATCGCGCTGGTGTGCGCGACCGCGGTCGGCGGCTATCTGCTCCTCGGCAACAAGCCGGGCCAGGTGATGATCACCTCGGAGCCTTCGGTCAACGTGCAGGTGCTGGTCGACAACAAGCGCATCCCCGTCGACGGCACGCCCGCGACCCTCAAGCTCGATCCCGGCTCCTACGTGCTCACCGTGCAGCGCGAGGGTTACGTGCCGTGGAACCAGCAAGTGGAGGTGAAGGCGGGCGAGATCATCCGCAAGCAGATCACGCTCGAGCCGCTCGCCTCGGGAACCGGCTTCACCCTGGTCTCCGAGCCGTCGGGGCTGCAGGCGATGTTCGACGGCAAGCCGCTCGGGATCACTCCGCTCAAGGTGCAGTCGGTCTCGCCCGGCACCCACAAGATCGACGTCGCCGGACCGAACGGCACCACCTGGTCGCAGAACGTCGAGCTCGAGGCGGGCAAGATCGCCGAGGTGCGCGCGGTGCTGCCGGCCGCGATCCCGACGCCCACGCCGCCGGCCACCGGGCCGAGCCACACCGCCGAGCGGGTGGCGGAGCGGACGCCGTCCGAAAAGAGCGCCAAGAGCAAAGAGCCGAGCCACGAGGAGAGGGAGCCGGCGCACGTCAAAGCGACGCCGGCGGCGCACGAGACCTCGCCCTTGCCGCGGCTCGCCGACGTCGATCTCACGCCCAAGCCGAAGAGCCACGAAGAGAAGAAGCCGGTCGAGAAGCCGGTCGCGACGCCCGAGCCCGCTGCTACCGGATCGGGATTTTTGCGCATCGGCTCCAAGCCGTGGACCACCATCGCGCTCGACGGCAAGGACACCGGCCTGCACACGCCGCAGACCCAGATGAAGGTGGCCGCGGGCTCGCACCGGATCACCCTGTCGAACCCGCAGTTCAAGATCCGCCAGACCTTCTCCGTCGACATCAAAGCGGGTGAGACGATCACCGTCATCAAGGATCTCCGGCCGCAGGGTGGCGACTCCGATTAGGGCGCGCGATCGTTTCCCCTGGCTCGGCGCCGCGCTCATCCTCGCGGTGACGACCGCGCTCTACGCGCACACCGTCTCGCACGACTTTCTCGGCGACGACGACACCC
>JANWLJ010000026.1 GCA_025450955.1 Polyangium sp. (in: bacteria)
CAGCGTGAGGTTGGCCGCCCACGCCGGCGAACAGACCAGCAGCAGCAACAGCGCGCGCATGTTCCTTCGCGCGTCGCGTCGCGATCGCGAGACGTCGCAGCCCGGCCGCCTTGGCCAGCTCCATCACCGCCACCACCCGGCCGTGATGGGTCGCCTCGTCGGCCTGCACGATCACCTGGGTGTCGGGATCGCGCGCGTGCGCGTCGGCGAACTTCTTTTGCAAGGTGTCGGCCGACACCTCCTTGCCATCCGCGATCATCTTGCCGTCGGTGGTGATGGCGACGGTGATGTCGTGGGTGCCGGTCGAGATCTCCTTGGCGGCGCCGCGCGGCAGGGTCACCTTCACCCCCGCGCGCCCCGCGTCGGAGGCCATCACCGACGAGGTCACCATGAAGATGATGAGCAGCACCAGAAAGATGTCGGTGAGCGGCGTGATGTTGATGTCGGCGAAGATCGCCTCTTCGTCGCCGCCCGACTCACGCGGACCGGAGAGAGACACTAGGCTTCCTGCGTCGCCGGCTTGGCGGCGGCGACTTCACTCGCCTCGCCCGGGCGGGTGGCCTTCGCCTGCGGCAGCGGCTGCTGCTCGCGCAACAGCTCGACGAACTCTTCGGCCATCAGCTTGAGCTCGAGCGACATGCGCCCGAGCCGCGCCATGAAGTAGTTGTAGAGGAACACTGCCTCGATCGCGACCAGGATGCCGGCGGCGGTGGTCACCAGCGCCTCGGCGATCCCCGGGCCGACCACGTCGATGCCCGCCTGGTGCTGCGCGCCGATCTGATTGAACGCGTGCAAGATCCCCCACACGGTGCCGAACAGGCCGATGAAGGGCGCGGTCGCGCCGATGGTGCCGAGCGTCCAGAGCTGCCCCTTCAAGGTGAGCGAGACCCGCTGCCGCTCGCGATCGACCGCCGCCTCGAGCGCATTGTCGGAAGATCGTCCGTGCCGCTCGAAGCCGACCAGAAAAAATTCGGCGGCGAGCGAGGTCGATCGCTCGCAGGCCGCGCGCGCCTCGGCGAGCGCGCCGCGATACAGGCACCGCTTGACCGTCTCGGCCAGCGTGCGCGCGCGCTCGAGGAAGCGCCACATCGCGACCATCCGCTCGACCGCGATCGCGAGCGCCAGGATCGAGAGCACGAGAATGACCGCGAGCGTGATTCCGCCGGTCCGAATCATCTCGACGAGCCCGTGGAAATTCATTGGCTAAGATATAGCCGTCGCAGTTGGTGGCTGCAAGTCAGGCGGCGTACCGCTTGCGAAGGAGATACGAAACCGCGTCCTTCGCGCATTTTTCGCAATATCCGTGGCGCGCTTTCAAATTTGCAATGGTGGTCTCGACCTGCTCGAGCGACTCCTTGTCCATCCGCGCGCGGGTCTTCTCGGCACCGTCGGCGAGATAGACCAAAAGATCCTCGTTGGTCTTCTTGAGGAGCTTCTTGCGCTGCTCGAAATAGGCCTCGCGCAGGAGCTGAAGCTGGCGCGGAAACACCTGCGCATAATCGACCCGCTGCCCCGCGCCCCCCTGGCCCGCGTGCTCGATCGACCAGGCGCCGATCCGCGACAGCACCTCGTGACGGAAGTCGCTCGACTTCGGGCCGACCCCGAGGGTCCGCTCGACCTCGGTCATCATCTCCTCGTCGGGATCTTCCAGCCGCCCGGTGGCCTGGTTGCGCAGCTTCTCCTTTTTGGTCCAGTGCGAGACGTGGGTGACGTACTTGCCGAGGAGCTCGGCGTACTGCTTCTCCTCGACGAGGCCCATCGACGAGCGCACCTCGTCCTCGACCAGATCGAGGAACCGCTCGCGCACGAGCTGAATGAATTTTTTGTTTTCGTGATATCCGCCCGGCAGCGGCTCCTGCTTCAGGAATTCGTAGACGGTGATGTTCTTGACCAGCTCCTCCATCTCGTCGAACACCGCGAGCGGCGAGACGCAGGCGTAGCGCGGGTTCTGCGCCGCGTTCAAAAACAGCGTCTTGACCTCGCGCGGGCTCGCCCCGGTGCGCCCCTCGTAATTCGGATAGGCGTCCGACTCGCCCCAGATCTTGTCGATCGCCGAGGTGAGCTCCTTGGTCTGCTCCGGCGACAGCCCGAGCGGCGCCTGCCCGCGCGCGTACAGCTCGGCCTTCTCGATAGGCGAGAGCTTGGCCACCAGGTCGGCGAGCGACTTCGGATATTTTTCCGGCAGCGGCTTGCGCATCCGCGTCAAGACCGCCCACAGCGCAGTCACGTGCGCGGTGTGCGGCGCGATGTGCTTGCCGACCGCCCCCGGCTGGATCTGCTCCTCGTAGATGTGCTGCTCTTCTTTGTAGTCGAGGAGGTACGGCATCCGCACCAGCTCGATCCGCCCCTTGAACGACTGGAACTCGGGCACCTCTTTGAACACCGCCAGGTGCGACTCGTTCGACGAGCCGATGAAGAAGGTGTCGAGAAACAGGATGGTGTTGTCGACCCCGACCTTGGCCTCCTCGACGGTGCCGAGCAGATATTTGTAGGCTTCGAGCGGCCGCTTGAGCAGATCCGAATATTCGATGAGCCCGCGATTGGCGTCGACCAGCTCGCCCGAATATTGAAACAGCGACAAGGACTGCAGCGCCGGCGGCAGCGCCTGGAGCGAGCGATCCATGGTGAGCTGGCGCGCCTGCGCGTCGACCGCGAGCTGCGGCTCGACGGTGACCGCGCCCATCCGGTAGCGCCGCGAGAGATAGAAGCGCTCGACCTGCACGTGCCTGAGCACCTTCAGGTAGTCGCCTTTGTAAGCGACCAGCAGCGCCTCGAAGATCTGCTTGTTCTTGTGGCCGAGATCGCCGAAGCGGATGTAGTCCGAGGCGACGAAGCCCGCCGGCAGCTTCTCGTCGAGGAGCTCACGCCGCCGCTTGGCCGGAATGAGCAACAGCGGATTGTCCCGCAGCTCGTCGACCAGCTTGGCGTCGATCATGTCGTCGTCGAGATAGGCGAAGGTGCCCGCCGCGGTCGTTCCCCCGTGGCCGTCGTAGGCGCCGCCGAACCCGATCCCGCCCTTTTGCAACTTCTGCGACGGGAAGATCCAGTTGAACCGGTACAGCGCGCCCTCGTCGAGGGTCGAGTAGTGCTCGAGCGCGCGCGCCAGGCAGGCGACGAAGGTCGACTTGGCCGAGCCGTTCGGCCCGTGCAGGAGCACCAGCTTGTTGACCCCGCCCTCGCGCACGTAGTTGGCGACCGCGCGATAGACCCGCGCCTGTACCTCCTCCTGGCCGATCAAGCGATCGCGCCCGTCGTCGAACGGCACGTCGAAGAGACGCCAGCGCGTCATCGGCCCGCGCGGGGTCTTGACCTCCACGGTGCCGAAATAGTCGAAGACGTCTTTCAGGTACTGCGCCGCGTTCCGCGCGTACCGATCCGGATGGCCGAGAAACAGCGCGTAGAGCTCGTCGAACGACATCACCCGCTTGTTGCGCGTGTAGGCGTCGCGAACCTCTAGTCCGATCTGCAGGAGCGAGTCGAGCGATTCGTCGGGCGGCGCGTCGTCGTTCGCGGAGGAGCTCATGACGTTACTTTACCTCGACCGTGAAGCTCAGCTTCTCCTTCTTCGGATCGCACGAGCTGGCGCTGCAGACCGCGAACTTGAGCTCGCCGGTCAAGGTCTTCTTGCCCGCCTGCGACGCGGTGTAGCCGACGTCGAACTCGGCGCCCGCCTCCGACAGCGCCGCCGCGTCCTTGGCGGTGAAGGTCAGCTTCTTGACCATCACGCCAGCCGGCACGCCGTCGAGGACCATCTTGGCCGGGTAGTCCTTGTTGAAGTGAAATCCCGGGCCGGGGACGATGTGGATCTTGGCCACTCCCGCCGACGCGCGCTTCACCGACGGCGCGTCGACCTTGATGCTGTAGGACGGATCGGCGAGCGCGCTCGATTCCGCCGCGCCGAGCCCGAACGAGACCAAAAGCGCTGCCATCGCGATCTTCTTCATGACGCCGCACCTCTCTTCGGATGATGATACGATCGAGACCCGGGCTCGTATTCAAGCATGCCACACGCCCAGCAGCTAGGCCGCTATCAACTGCTCGATCGAATCGCGTGTGGCGGCATGGCCGAGATCTTCCGCGCCAAGACCTTCGACCTCGAGGGTCGGGTGCATCTGGTCGCGGTCAAGCGGGTGCTCGATCACCTCACCCACGACGAAGACTTTCTCCGCATGCTGGTCGACGAGGCGAAGATCACCGCCATCCTCCAGCACGACAACATCGCCCGCGTCTACGAGCTCGCCCACACCGACGACGAATACTTCATCGCGATGGAGTACGTCGACGGCAAGGACACCCGCGCGCTGCTCGAGCGCTACCGGCAAACGAAGCAGCCGGTGCCCGCCGAGCACGTCGCCTGGATCGTGATGGAGGTCGCCCACGCGCTCGCGGCCGCGCACTCGCAGCGCGACCAGCACGGGCGCGCGCTGCACATCGTCCATCGCGACGTCTCGCCGTCGAACGTGCTCTGCTCCTATTCGGGCGAGGTCAAGCTGTGCGACTTCGGCATCGCCAAGGCGACGCTCACCCGGGTGCAGACCAAGACCGGGGTGATCAAGGGCAAGGTGAAGTACATGAGCCCGGAGCAAGCGATGGGCCGCCGGCTCGATCACCGCTCCGATCTGTTCTCGCTCGGAACGGTGATGTACGAGATGCTCACCCTCGAGGCGCCGTTTCAGGCGCCGACCGAGGTCGAGCTGATCTTCGCGGTCCGCGACGCGCAGAAGCGCGACGCGCGCGAGCTCGCCCCCGCGCTGCCCGAAGACCTGAACGACATCTTGAACAAGCTGATGTCGCGCTCGCGCTCGCAGCGCTTTCAGTCGGGCGAGGAGCTGGCGCTCGCGCTCCGGGTGTTCCTCGATCGCTATCGGCCGGGTTACCGGCGCTCGAACTTCGGGCGCTTCATGTGCTCCGAGTTCGCCGAGTCGATCGAGCGCGAGCTGCGCCTGCTCGAAGAGTACGTGATCGATTCGGCCGATCCGACCCGGGTGGGCGAGAACCTGATCGCCGACGCGCTGCCGAAGGACGCGATCTACACCCAGTTCACCGCCGCCGCCGCGCAGGCCACCGACGATCACCAGCACAGCCGCGCGATCGATCCGGGCGGCACGCCGATCGGCACCACCGGCCACCTCGCCGCCGGAATTCCGCTCGGCGATCTGCACGCCGAGCCGACCCGCATCCTGCTGCGCGACGGGCCCGCGCCCGCGCCGCTCGCCGAGCAGGAGACCCGCATCCTCACCCTGCCGACCGAGGCGCCGCACGCGCGCGGTGTCTCCGGCGACGACACCGACGGCGGCCTCGCGCCGCTTGGCGAGCTGCAGACCCGCATCCTTCAGCCGCCGCCCACCTCGCCGCAAAGAAGCGATCGCTCGCTCCACGAGCTGCAGACCCGCATCCTCAAGCGCCCCGATCCGCCGACCGATCCCGCCACCCCGAAGGTGGTGGTGGCGCCTTCGGGCGACGACGAGGTCGACGAGAACGAGGCCACCTCGGTCCCGCTCGGCGACGACGATCTCGAGCCGGCCTAGCTCAGGCCTTAGCCCAGGCCTGGCTCGCTACTCTTCCTCTTCCGCCTGCCCGAAGAGGAGCTGGAGAAAGCCGCGATCCTTGCGGCGGCAAAAAATGTAGACGTGGTCGCCGGCCGAAAGGCGGGTCGCGCCGCGCGGCGCGATCAGCTCCTCGCCGCGGATGATCAAGAGCGCCGCCGCCCCCTCGGGAAACGGCAGATCCGAGATGGTCGCGCCCGCCACCGCCGAAGCGGGGCTCACGTAAAACGCGATCACGTCGTCTTTGAGCGGACGGGCCGAGACGATCTCGAGCAGCGCCGCGGGCGGCGGCGGCGCGCCCGACTCGAGGCCGAGCCGCCGGGTCACCCAGCGCACCGTCGAGCCGGGGACGACCGCGTTTACCACCACGATGAAGAACACCAGATCGAAGACGCGATGCGCGCCCGGCACCCGCGCCAGGATCGGAAAGGTCGCCAGGATGATTGGCACCGCGCCGCGCAGCCCGGTCCAGCAGATGTACGCGAGCTCGCGCGCGCGATAACCGAACGGCCACAGACAAAACAGCACCGCCGCCGGGCGGGCGATGAGCGCCACCGAGAGCCCGAGCGCGAGCCCGATCCAGCCGACCTCGAACAGCCGGCTCGGATAGACGAGCAGCCCGAGCATGAGGAACATCGCCACCTGGCTGAACCAGGCGAGCGCGTCGTGGACGCGATAGAGCCCGCTGCGGTACGGCAAGGCGCCGTTGCCGAGCACCATCCCGCCGACGTAGACCGCGAGAAAGCCCGAACCCTGAAACAGCGTCGGCACACCGAACGCGGCGAAGGCGAGCGCGGTGGTGAGCACCGGCCACAGGCCGTGGACCCGCAGGCGCAGCCGGCCGAGCAGCACCCGGCCGAGCCAGCCGAACAGGAGCCCGGCGACGGTGCCGACCGCGAGCTGCACCAGCACGTCGAGGAGCAGGCGCCAGCCGAGCGCGCCGCCGCCGGCCAGGCTGCCGGTGAGCGCGACGGTGAGGATCACCGCCATCGGATCGTTGAGCCCCGACTCGAGCTCGAGCGTCGCGCCCACCCGCCGCTTGAGCTGCATGCCGCTTCCGCGCAACACCGCGAACACCGCCGCCGCGTCGGTCGACGAGACCACCGCCCCGAGCAGCATCGCCGCCCCCCAGCCGAGCCCGAACAGATGGGCGAGCACCGCCACCAAAGCCGCGGTCGCGGCCACCCCGACCGTCGCCAGCACCGCCGCCGGCCCGAGCGCCTCCTTGATCGCGCCGAGCGGCGTGTGCAGGCCGCCGTCGAAGAGGATCAAGACCAGGCTCACCGTGCCGATTCGAAAGGTCCAGGCGTAGCTCTCGAAGTGCAGGCCGCCGAGCCCCTCGGAGCCGGCGAGCATTCCGATGCCGAGATAGAGCAGCGCGAGCGGCACGCTGGCCCGTCCCGCCAGCCGGCTCAAGAGCACGCTCGAGGCGAGCAGCCCGGCGAAGACCGTGAGCAGGAGCGCGGTGGTGTACGGCTCGGCCATCTGAGGCGGCGAACCTACCACGAGCAAACCGCCCCTCCGCGGTCAGGTCAGCGCAAGTGAATCTCGAGCGCGGCCTCGTCGCCTTCGCGCACCTCGACCTCGGCGGCGCCGCGCGCGCCGTCCGCCTGCGCCCGCACCAGGTAGGTGCCGGGCTCGACCCCCTCGATGCGGAACTCGCCGTGGTCGTCCGAGCGGGCAGTGAGCGCGCCGCAGGTCACCTGCGCCGCCGCGACCGGCGCGCCGTCGTCGGCGTGCACCTGCCCGGTCACCGCGCCGCCGCGCTCGAGCTCGACGTCGACGTCGGCCGCGGTCACCTCGCCCGGCCCCGGCCCGCCTCCGACTCCACGTCCTGGAAACGCTTCTCGACCTGCGACAGGTCGGTGCCGGCGAGATCCTCCGGGCGGATGACGATCCGCAGCTCGGGTGTGAGCGCGGGATTTCGGCGGCAGGCGTCGATGAAC
>JANWLJ010000027.1 GCA_025450955.1 Polyangium sp. (in: bacteria)
CGCCCCGCGTCCTCCTCGTCGATCACGAGCGTCAGGAGCAGGCGGGCGCGCGGCTCCGGCACGGCCCGGGTGCACGCCACGAACGCCGCCATCGCACACGCCACGCCGGCCTTCATGTCGGCGCTGCCGCGGCCGTAGAGCCGCCCGTCGATCTCGGTGGGCTCGAACGGATCTTTGGTGCGCCAGCGCTCGGCGTCTCCGGCCGGCTGCACGTCGTGATGCGCGTAGAGGAGCAGCGTCGGCGCGCCCGGCGCGTTCAAGATCTCGCCGTAGACGTACGGGTGCGCGTCGCCCACTTCGAGGAGCTGGACCTTTTGAAAGCCGCGCTCGCGCAACAGGCGCGCGGTCGCCTCGGCGCTCTTTCGCACCTCTTTCGGATCGAAGCCGGCGAACGAGACGCTGGGAATCCGCACCAGGGTCTTCAGATCGTCGAGATAGTCGGCGTGGTGGGCCTTGAAATGAGCGAGGGCGCGATCGGTCATCGAGTTCGACATGGGAACGCTCGTAACACGAGCCGCCCCCCGCTTCTACCTTGACTTGCGACCCCTTGGATGCTAGTAACTCTACTATGAGTCACGAACGTCACCAGCCCTCGGTCGCCTACTTCTGCATGGAATATGGGCTCTCCGAGTCGCTGACGATCTACTCGGGCGGGCTCGGCGTGCTGGCGGGCGATTTCTTGCGGGCGGCGCACGCGCTCGCGCTGCCGCTCGTCGGCGTCGGCATCGCCTGGAGCGAGGGCTACACCGAGCAGCGCATCACCGCCGGCGGGCATGCGGAAGATCATCCGGCCGCGCTCGATCGCCGGCTGCTCCATCGCGAGCCGCAGACGGTGTCGGTGACCATCAGCGGCCACGAGGTGCCGCTCGCGATCCATCGCGTCG
Source organism: Polyangium sp. (in: bacteria) (assembly GCA_025450955.1). Classification (GTDB taxonomy): domain Bacteria; phylum Myxococcota_A; class Polyangia; order Palsa-1104; family Palsa-1104; genus JANWLJ01. The sequence goes on from JANWLJ010000027.1 coordinate 885, forward strand.
ACGCGTTCGCCAACGCGCCGCTCTATCTGCTCGAGCCGGTCGAAGCGCGCGATCGCTGGATCACCCGCCGGCTCTACGGCGGCGGCGAGGACGAGCGGGTGGCGCAGGAGATCGTGCTCGGCGTCGGCGGGGTGCGCGCGCTCGAGGCGCTCGGGCTCGCGATCGATCTGCACCACTTCAACGAAGGGCACGCGGTGTTCGCCGGGCTCGAGCTGATCCGGCGCGGGCGCGAGCGCGGCCTCTCGTTCGAGGCGGCCTGGGCGCAGGCGCGCAGCCGGATCGTCTTTACCACCCACACGCCCGTCGACGCCGGCAACGAGAAGCACGATCTCGAGCGCCTCCGGCGGATGGGCGCGCGGCTCGATCTCAGCGCGCACGAGCTCGAGCGGATCGGCGGGCGGCCGTTCAACATGACCGTCGCCGGCTTGCGCCTGGCGACGCGCGCCAACGCGGTGGCCGAGCTGCACGGCGAGACCGCGCGCAAGATGTGGAGCCACATCGAAGACGGCGCGCCGATCTTCGCGATCACCAACGGCGTCGATCATCGGGTGTGGCAGGACGCGCGCATCCGCGACGCTGCCTCCGACGAAGCGCTCACCTCCGCGCGGGAGGCGTGCCGGAGCGAGCTGCGCGACGAGGTGCGCCGCGCCTGCGGGGTCGAGCTCGATCCGCGGGCGCTCACCATCGGCTTCGCCCGTCGCGCCACCGCCTACAAGCGGCCCACCCTGCTCTTTCACGATCGCGCGCGCGCCGAGGCGCTGCTCGACAGCGGACGGGTGCAGCTCGTGTTCGCCGGCAAGGCGCACCCACGCGACGCCGGTGGCCGCGCGCTCATCGCCGAGCTGGTCGCGCTTTCGCGCCGTCACCCGGGGCGGGTGGTGTTTCTGCCCGACTACGATCTGCGGCTCGGGCGCCTTCTTACCCGCGGCTGCGACGTGTGGCTCAACACCCCGCGCCGTCCGCTCGAGGCCTGCGGCACCTCCGGAATGAAAGCGGCGATGAACGGCGTCCTCAACGTCTCGATCCTCGACGGCTGGTGGGTCGAAGGGTGCGAGCACAACGTGACCGGCTGGCGCATCGGCGACGAGCGGGCGCACGAGGCCGAGGCCGACGCCGATCGCGCCGACGCCGACGCGCTGCACGCGCTGTTGCAAGACGAGGTGCTGCCCGCGTTCACCGATCGCGCGCGCTGGCTTTCGATGATGCGCGCCTCGATCGAGATGGCGGTCGAACGCTTCTCCGCGGATCGCATGGTGCGCGACTATTACCAGACGCTCTATCGCGAGGCGCCGCTCCGCAAAGCCGCCAGCGGCGGGTAAGCGCCGGTAGATCGACGCGGGCCGCCCTCTCCATTACGATGAAGGGGTGACCCCGCGTGGCCAGCTCAAGGGCGCGTCTTATCTCTCGACGCTCGCCTTCATCGACGAGAAGTTCGGACGCGACGGACGCGCCCGGGTGCTCGCCCGCCTGGCGCCGGAAGATCGCGCGCTCCTCGACTCGCTGCTGTTGCCGATTGGTTGGTATCCGCTGCCGCCGTTTCCGCGCCTCTTGCGCGCGATGGTCGACGAGCTGGGCGCAGGCGATCTGCAGCTCGCCACCGATCGCGGGATCTGGGCCGCGATCCACGACATGAAGACGATTCACAAGGTCTTGCTCAAGCTCGCGTCGCCGGCGTGGGTGATCGACCGGGGCACGTCGCTGTGGAAAAACTTCCACGACACCGGCCACTGGGAAACCGAGCGGGTCGGGTCGCGCGGCGCGGTCGCCACCCTGCGCGAGCTCGGCGTCGTCGACGAGGCGATGTGCGCGACGCTGCGGGGCTGGATCCTCGGCCTGCTCACCATCTCGGGCTGCCGCGAGCCGCAAGCGATCCACAGCGAGTGCCGCGCCCGCGGCGATCAGGCCTGCGTCTATCAGACCAGCTGGACGTAGCCGCTACTGAAAGAAATCGGTCATCGCCTGGGCCTGGGCGGCGGCGCCGAGGCGAGGCAGATGGAAGGTGTCCTCGACGGTGGCGAGATAGCTCGCGTGGGTGTAGGCCACGCTCGACTGAAAGCCCGCCTTGGTGAGCGGCGAGACCACGATCATCGGCACCTGATCCGAGAGGCTGGCGTCGCCTTCGTCCCAGGTGACGAACAGGACACCGTTGTTCTTGAACGCCTGGCTGGCGAGGATCTTCGGGATCTCCTGGCTGCACCAGGTGTCGGCGGTCTGCAGATTGGTGTCGTGCCCGTCGTCGTTCAGGTTCGGGCTGATCCACATGAAGCGATAGGTGCCGGCGGCGAGATCGGCGGCGAAATTCGAATAGTCGACGTCGGCCTGGTTGCACACCGCGGTGCCCTGCATGTCTTTGAAATAGACGAACGGGTTGTGCTTGGCCGCGTACGGCGAAGTGCCGCCGATGTTGCACGGCGTGCCCATGCTCTCGAGATAGGCGCGCCACGGCACCTTCGCCTGCGTCAATTGATTTCCGAGATTGTCCGCGTCCTTGGGAAATGGCGAGGTGGTGGGGCTGACATCGAATAGCCCGAAGTACTGGGTATCGCCGCTCACCATATAAAGATAATTCGGCAGCGACGGGTGGCTCCCGGAATCCTTGTAATTGGTCGCGAGGCCATATTGCTTGATGAGCTTATTCAGATAAGGCGCATTGGCGGTATTGCCGACCACCGAAGAATAGGAGGTGTTCTCGAGGACGATGGTGAAGATCGTCTGGATTCCGGTCTGTCCCATCTTGCCGCCGAGATCGGCGGGCATCGACCCATCGGTGGTGTTCGAGATCGATCCATCCTGGCCGTTTACGATATTTCCCGCGTCGCCCTGCCCGCCGCCGCCGACGCCGCCGAGATCGGGGGAGCCGTTGTTGTTGCCAGGCGGCGCGCTGCTGCACCCGACGGCAAACGAGAGAAGACAGAGGGCAAGCGTTCGCATGGCGATCCTCGAGCTCGATGTAGTAGCTGGTAAGTGACCCGACGCGCCAAAGCGGGCCAGGCGAGCTCGCGGCGGGAGATCAGGGCAGCGGATGTTTTTGAAAGAAGGTCCACATCGCGTCGGTGGCGGAGAGGTTCGGGGTGGTGTAGCCGAGCGCCGGGACCGGCAGCCCGCCCGGCCAGGAGTGGCCGCCGTTGTCGACGGTGCACAAGGTGACCTCGCTGCCTTGCGCGCAGCCGAGATAGGTCGCGCAGTGCGCGTCCATGTTGTCGAAGGTCTGCATCGTCTGGCTGCTGCAGCCGTCGCGCTTGGCCCAACCGGCGTAGGTGTCCACCACCGGCGGGAAGCCGAGCTGCGGGCTTCCGCCATAGGGCACCAGCGGGTCGGCGGTGCCGTGAAAGCCCATGATCGGCACCGGACGTTGCGGCGCGCAGTCGGTGACGCCGAGCACGCCGGCCACCGGCGCGAAGGCGGCGATCCGATCGGACAGCTCGCAGGCGAGGCGGTGCGAGAGAAAGCCGCCGTTCGACATGCCGGTGGCGAAGATGCGGTGCTCGTCGACGCACAGCTTGGACTCGAGGTTGTCGAGGAGCGCGCGCACGAAGCCGACGTCGTCGACCTGGTCTTGCGCCGCCTGGCCGCAGCACGCGCCCGCGTTCCAGCTCTGCGGCGTGCCGGTGCCGTTCGGGTAGACCGCGATGAAGCCGGCAACATCGGCCTTCGCGTTCATGTCGCTGAGCGCCTCCTCTTCGGTGGCGTCGGAGGTGTAGCCGTGAAAATTCAGCACCACCGGCATCGGCGCCGCCGGATCGTACGCGGCGGGGACGTGGACCAGCACCGCGCGGAACTGAACGTTCCAGGTCGAGTCGAGCGGCTGGGCGTCGAGGCCGCTGCACGACGGCGCGGCGGGCGCCGTTGGCTCGCTCTTCGGGTCGGTGTGGAACGACGGCGTCGGCACCTCCTGCCACGCGCCGCCGGAGCCCGAGGCCGCGGGCGGCGAGGCGGGCGCGGGGGCAGGCGAGCAGCCGCTAGCGACGGCGAGCGCGAGGGATGCGAGCGCGAGTCTTTTCCACATGAGGCACCTCTTCGGATGTTGATCGGCGCGCCGCCGGCAGGGTCGCAAGGACGAGCGGGCGCAAGATTTCGATGAGCGGCTGCGGCCGCGGGCTCGAGGTGAAGTGCAGCGCGGC
>JANWLJ010000028.1 GCA_025450955.1 Polyangium sp. (in: bacteria)
GCGACCCGCACGCCCGGGTGCGCCTGCCGGAGCTCGGCGAGCTTGCGATCGACCTCGAGCGTCTCCACCGTCGCCGTCGACGCGCGCTCGGGCAGCTCGGTGGTGAGATAGCGGCCGAGGATCCCGGAGAGCATGGTGAGCACCATCGACCAGAAGGCGAGCGACACCCAGTTGTCGAGCTTGGCCGCCGAGTGCATGAGGATGAAGGTCGGCCCGATCACGCCGGTCATCACGTGCCAGTCGAACCACGCGCGCAGAGAGCCCCAGTTGCGCATGAACGACAGCCGCCGGCGCCAGACGTAGAACAGCCCCGAGATCATGATGAACGTGCCGGTGTAGCCGAAGTCGATCGCCAGCCCGCAGCCGGGCCGGTAGTCGATGCGCCCGAGCGCGAGGTCGGGCTCGATCCCGTCGACGTGAATCGCCATCCAGTAGCCGAGCGAGTGGGTCGGCCACACCTTGCGAAGCAGGATCTCGGTCGCGCCGAGCAGCACCGCGACGATCCCGATCGCCCACCACATCCCGATGAGAATCTTGGTGCGCGGCGCGCGCGCGCGGCCGAGCTCGGGGATCGCCAGCCCTTTGACGAACGCCGCCGTCTCGTTGAGCTTGCTCACGTTGATCGGCGCGGTGCGATCGAAGCCCGCCTTGGCGGTGGCGCGCGCCTGATCGGGGAGCTGCCCGACCACGTCCTGCGGCAACACCTCGACCAGCGCGCCGGTCGGGCAGGCGCTGATGCACGCCTGGTCCTCGTAGAAGGCGCAGTGATCGCACTTGGACGCCATCCGGCGCAGCTTCGCCTTGCGCGGCGTGCCGTCGCCGAACGCGAGCGCGCCCGCCTTGCCGAGACGCAGCTTGAGCATCGGCTTGTCGTCGAGCTCGTGCATCTCGATCGCGTCGTACGGGCAGGCGACCGCGCACAGCGTGCAGCCGGTGCAGGCGTCCTCCTTGATGAGGATCTCCCGCCGCTGCACGTCGAACGCGATCGCGTCGAAGTTGCAGGGATCGATGCAGCGCTGATCGGTGCAGGTGTGGCACGCGTCGACGAAGTCGAGCCCGCCGAGGATCCGCCCGTGCAAGGACAGCCGCTTGGCGCCGTAACGATCTTCGCACGCCTGCTCGCACGCGCCGCACTCGATGCAGGCGTCGATCTTGCGCACCCGGAGCGTCATCGACACCGACAGGCCGTGGCGGATGAAGAAGTCGGCGACCATCGCCTTGGCGCCGTCGGTGGCATCGAGCCGCGCGCGCGCCTGCTGATTGGCGCGCCGGAGCCGATCGGCCATGAACGGATAGATCCGCTTCCACAAATCGGCGCGACCGCGCGCGATCACGATCACCTGCGCGGGCGTGACCGAGTAGCAGGCGAGCGTGCCGTGCTGATCGAAGCCCTGCACCAGCTCGACGACGTCGCCCTCTTCGAAGGTCGCCAGGTTCTTGTCGGCGAGCTCGATGAGCGGCCCGACCTCGGTGCGCCGCTTGCGCTCCTTCTTCGCCGCCTTCTCACTCTTGGCCGCGTCGTCGGCCGCCTTGCGCTCGGTGCGCAGCACCTCCTCGTTGAACGAGGCGAGCGCCACCTGTCCGTAGCGAATCAGCCCGACCGCGCCGTCGAGCCCGACCAGCGCGTCGCGCCCGAACTTGAGCACCTGCGCGTCGCCCGAGAGCAGCGCATCGCGCAGCGCCTCGTTCGGCAGCCCGTCGAAGATCGGCGCGGTGCGCATCTCGCGCCACGCCTTCTGGTCGACGGTGGAGGCGGCGCGCTTGGCGGGCGCCTTGGCCTCCGGCGCTTGCGGCGCCTTGGCCTTTTGGGTGGGCACCTTGTGCAGCCCGGTCTCGGCCGCCTTCTTGATCGCGCGCGGCACCGCGGTGATCACGCTCTCGACGCCGCCGAGGAAGCGGCGGATGACGCTCTTCTCGTCGCCGCGCTCCGGCCGCTCGGAGCGCACCGGACGGATCGGCCGCATGGTCCGCTCGGGCAGCGCCTCGCCCGCGAGCCGCCCGGCGCGCGGAACCAGCTCCTCCTCGGCGACCTCGTAGACCTCCATCACCTCCGAAAGCTCGATGGTGGGATCGCTGACCGGGTCGATGCGGGTCTCTTCGTCTTCGAAGTCGCCGCGCGGACGATTCTTGAGCGTCACCGGCGCCGGCGGATTCTTGAGCGTGGCAGGCGCGGGCAGCGAGCGGCGCGTGCGCGGATCGTGGCGCGGCATCGGCGTCTCGACGGTGGCGTCGTTGGCGACGAACGCGTCCTCCTCGATCTCGCTGATCTCGATCTCGTTCGAGTGGACCGCCTGCGCCTCGCGCGGCGACGGCGCGCGGCCAAACATCTCGTTTTCGCCCGGGACCCGCGTGACCTCGTCGGCGCTCGGCACCCGCGTGACTTCGTCGGCGGTCGGCACCCGCGTGACTTCGTCCTCTCGCAGCCGGCGCGCCGCCGCCCGCTCGGCGCGCTCCAGCTCCTCTCGCAGACGGCGGTTGGGAACCATTGTGGGGCCGACCGGTGCAGCCCCCGTGCCGCCTGGCGCCTTCGTTTTCATTGCTTTTCTGGGTGGGCAGACGGGACTCGCGACCCCAGAGGATGGCCCGCAGACCTCAATACGTGGACGTCAGGGCAGGTGAATCCGAGGATTGGCCGTCCCATTGTGGCAATTATTGCATGAAAGGTTGGCTGCCGTCACCGGGTTGGGCATCCGCTGGGTGTTCGGGCACGACGACGCCTCGACCTGAAACGGCGGCGTGAGCCCGTTGGCGTTGGCCTTCTCGAGGAAGAAGTTCCCGTTCACCGTCTGCGACGAGGTCACCAGGTCGGCGTGATGGCCGGCGCCGTCGGTGATGCGGATGGTCGCTTGCGGAACGGGAGTGGTGCCGGCGGCGTTGTAGAGCGTGCCGGCGACGAGGAAGATCGGCGCGCCCGCCGCCTGACCGCTGTGGCAGGTCAGGCAGTCCAGTCCGTTGTTGTGGTGCCCGTCGACGGCGACCGCGCTCTTCGGAATGCAGTCGGTCATGTCGAGCGGCGCTCCCATGTCGACCACAGCCGGCGGCGCGCCTCCGTCGCCGTCGGCCGGCGGCAGCGACCCGAGATCGTCGGTCGGATTCGGATTCATGGTCGCCGAGCCGTCGGGAGAATTGACGCCGTTTTGGTGCAGCGGAACAATCTCGTCGAGGCACCCGGCGCCGAGCAGCGCCGCGACCGACATGACCACCAGCAAACCGCCCCTCTTCATGCGCATGGCGGTTTCGCCTTGCAACGCCAGGGCCGCTTCGCCGGCAGCGCGGAACCCAGCGAAAGGACGATCGTCGCACCCGCCGGCCCGGCCTCCGTGTGGATACGGACCGGGAGCGTAGTCCCCGCCCGGGGAGCGCATACCCCCGCCCACACCGCCGCGAAATTGCGACAAAACTGCACGAATGGACGTTGACAAGCCTTCCAAGGGGCGGTAGACACGTCGAGTTTCACTCGGGGCGTAGCGCAGCCTGGTAGCGCGTTCGGTTCGGGACCGAAAAGTCGGAGGTTCAAATCCTCTCGCCCCGACTAGCTTAGACCCAGGGGGACTGGTGTCCCAACTCAGTATTCTCGTCGTCGATGATGACAAGGACGTCTGCGAGTACCTAGAGGATTTCCTCTCGCACGACGGCTATCGGGTGGTCACGGTCTCCGACCCGACCGAAGTGGTCGAGGTCCTCCGTGGCGACGAGTTCCACATCTGCATCATCGACCTGATGATGCCCAAGCTCTCGGGCATCGACCTGCTCGGGATGATCCGCAAGGTCGACAACGACATCGCGGTGATCATCCTGACCGGCTACCCGTCGCTCGAGACCGCCACCGCGTCGATCGAGCACGACGTCTCGGCGTACATCAAGAAGCCGTTCTCCGTCGACGAATTCCGCGCGGTGATCGAGCGCATCGCCCGCAAAAAAGGGCTGGTCCTGCGCAAGGAGGACGAGCTGCACCAGACCATCGGGCACTCGATTCGCGAGCTGCGCAAGACCCGGGGGCTCACGCTCAAGCAGATGTCGCGGCGGACCAAGCTGTCGGTTTCGCTGCTGTCGCAGATCGAGCGCGCCGAGTCGTCGGCGTCGGTGTCGTCGCTGTTCAAGGTCGCCACCGCGCTCGACGTGCGGATCACCGAGCTGTTCGGCGATTTTTAGGGAGCATTTTTGCGCGAGGCGAGCGCCTGGTCGGCGCGCTCGCGCAGCGCGCGGATGGTCCCGGCGTAGTCGCTCGATCCAAAGATCGCCGAGCCGGCGACGATCACGTTGGCTCCGGCGGCGGCGGCGGTCGCGACGTTGTCGATCTTGATCCCGCCGTCGACCTCGAGATCGACGTCGAGCCCGCGCGCGTCGATCTCTTCGCGCAGCGCGCGCAGCTTGGGCAGGACGTTCGGGATGAAGCGCTGGCCGCCGAAGCCGGGGTTGACCGACATGACCAGCACCTGCGAGACGTCCTCGAGCACCAGGCGCACGTGATCGATCGGGGTGGCCGGGTTGAGCGTCACCGACGGCTTTTTGCCGGCGGAGCGGATCTGCTGCACCACCCGATGCAGGTGCCGGCAGGCCTCGACGTGGACCCCGATCAGATCGGCGCCGGCGCGCGCGAAGTCGTCGATGTAGCGGTCGGGATCTTCGATCATGAGGTGCACGTCGAGCGGCAAGGTGGTGGCCTTGCGAATCGCCGCGACCACCTGCGGACCGATGGTCAGGTTGGGGACGAAGCGGCCGTCCATCACGTCGACGTGGATGTAGTCGGCGCCGGCGAGCGCCACCGCGCGCACCTCCTCGGCGAGGCGGCCGAAGTCGGCCGAAAGAATCGATGGAGCGATTTTCGCCTTCATGCTCATCCCCAGATCTATCCCATTCGGGAAAAGCGCACCGCGTAGAAAGCGTCGGAGCCGTGGCGGTGCGGCCAGGTGCGGAGCGCGCCGCCCTCGTCGAGGAGCGCGCGCACGGCCGGCTCCTCGGGCGGGGTGACGCGAAAGTCGGGATGCGCGGCGAGAAACGCGGCGCGCCGGCTCGGCCCCTCCTCGTCGGTGAAGGTGCAGACCGAGTAGACCAGCGTGCCGCCCGGGCGCACCCTCTCCGCGAGCGCATCGAGGAGCTGGGTTTGCAATTCGGCGAGCTCGGCGGCATTCGGGCGCGGGCGCCACTTGGCTTCCGGATGGCGGCGCAGCACCCCGAGCCCGCTGCACGGCGCGTCGAGGAGGATCCGATCGTAGCTCGGCTGAAGCGGCGCGCGCTCGTCGGTGAGATCGCAGACGATCGGATGAAGCGAGCCGACCCCGAGCCGGTGCGCGCCGTCGGCGGCGAGCTCGAGCTTGCGCTCGGAGAGATCCGCCGCGTCGATCGACGCGCGATCGCCGGTGAGCGCGGCGAGAAAAGCGCGCGCCTCCTCGACGGGAAAACGCGCC
>JANWLJ010000029.1 GCA_025450955.1 Polyangium sp. (in: bacteria)
CGAGCATCAGCTACGCCGGCACCTGGGATTCGACCTGGGGCAAGATGGAGCTGATGCAAGAGGGCCATCACGTCCACGGCAGCTTCACCGGCTACCGCTCGGGCGGAATCACCGGCCACGTCGACGGTGACCTCTACCGCTTCTCCTGGACCCAGCTCCACCCCGAATCCCACGGCCACGGCTGGATGCAAATGTCCCCCGACGGCTCCCACCTCGAAGGCCGCTGGGGCTATTTGGAAGATGATTCAAACGGTGGCCGCTGGGCCGCCGACCGCGACACCTCCGGTTACTGATCTAAAAAAGCTCTGACACCGAGCGGCCGTCGTGGATTCTCGTGATCGCTTCGGCGAGCAGCGGGGCGACGGAGAGGACTTCGATCTTCGGGCTGCGGCGATCGGGCGGGATCGGGATGGTGTTGGTGACCAGCAGCCGCTCGAGCCGCGACTGCGCCAGCCGCTCGGGGGCGCGGCCCGAGAGCACCGGGTGGACCACCGCCGCCGAGACGCTGCGCGCGCCCTTCTCGAGGAGAAATTCGGTGGCGCTGAAGATCGTTCCGCCGGTGGCGATCTCGTCGTCGACGAGCAGGCAGCGCTTGTCTTTGATGTCGCCGATCACCGCCACCGCCTTGGCCCGCTCGTCGTCGCCGTAGCGCCGCTTGTCGACCACCGCGAGCGGCAGGTTGAGCCGCTTGGCGAATCGCCCGGCGTCTTTGGTCTCGCCGACGTCGGCGGCCACCACCACCGTGTCGTCGAGCCCCTGCTTTTGCAGGTGCGCGCAGAGCACCGGCACCGCGGTGAGCTGATCGGACGGCATCGAGAAGAAGCCCTGAATCTGCGGCGTGTGCAGATCGATGGTGATCACCCGGTCGGCGCCCGCGGTCGCCAGGAGATCGGCCATCAGCCGGGCGGTGATCGAGATGCGCGGCTCGTCTTTTTTGTCCGAGCGCGCGTACGGGTAATAGGGAAGGACCGCGGTCACCCGCCGCGCCGACGCGTGGCGAAGCGCATCGAGGAGAATGAGCAGCTCGACGATGCCCTCCGACAGAGGCGGGGTCGCGGTCTGCACCACGAACACGTCCTGCTCGCGGACGTTCTCCTCGACCTTGACCTTCAGGTTCTCGTTGGAAAAGCGCGTGGTGTGAAGCGCGCCGAGCGAAATCCCGAGCGCGTCACAGATCTCGCGCGCGAGCTCGGGATGCGACGAGCCGGAGAATATCTTGAGGCCGTCCATGATGTAAAACCGGTGGTATCATGCGGCCGTGCGAGACGTCTATGCCATCGTGCGGGAGATCCGGGCGGAGCGCTTCTCGCGCAACCGGAACTTCGACGCGCACGCGCGGATCGAGAACGTGCTGGCGCGGCGGGTCCATCGCTTCTTGCGCGCGGTCGAGCGCGATCTGTTGACCGCCGAGCAGGTGGCGCTCGCGCGCACCGACAAAGGCTGGCTGCTCTCGCTCGGCTTCCCGTCGGTGCGGCTCAAGCGGGAGGTGGCGCTCACCGACGAGGAGCATGCGCTGCTCGTCGAGGATCCCCGACTCGCTGCGCGTCTTTCGCCGTTCGCGGTGGATTGATTCAGAAGCGGAGCGCGCCGCTTAGCGCGCGGCCGCGACCTGCGCCTGCGCCTCTTCCGGATGCCGGTAGAAGAGGGTGATCGTCAGGCAGTGAAATTCGCGGTCCGAGCTCTGCGTCACGATCTTGTCGGTGACATGGACGCCCGGGTTGTTCTTCATCCAGCGCGTGACGTTTTCGCCGAGCTCTTCCCGCTCTCTCGCCTTCGTTGCCGAAAAAACCTTCACGCCCGTGAACGCCATATCGCCCCTCTCCTTAGGTTCGTGCCCGCAATCGCAATCCTAACTAGAAGAGCATTCTGTGTCTAGAGGAAATTTACATCCCTAGTAAAATCCTGATAGAACTGGCCAGTTGGTTCCAATCAGGTACGGGAGATCGCGATCAGGTGACTACCGGACCCCGAACCGTGCATCCGTCACAGGAGCAGTCTTGACTCGCCGATTCGGCTAGGTAAGATGCGCCAACCGCCTTCGCGCCTCTCCCGAGGGCCGACCGGACCTGGAGGAACTATCGAATGAGAGCCTTATTCTTGTGCGCGCTGTTGGGCGGAGTGGCCGGGGTGGGCCTGATGGGCTGCAACCCGAACTCGATCGGTCGGCCGTGCGTCAACCCGCAAGGGTCCGATGTCCGCGGCACCCAGATCAGCGACCCGGCGCTCGAGTGCCCGTCGCGGCTGTGCTTGATTCAGCCGGTGTCACCGACGGGCGGCGCGGTCGCCGACGGCGGCGTGACGGTGCCGCGCGCGACCTGCACCGCGACCTGCCAGAACAACGGCGATTGCGAGGCCGAGACCAAGTCGCAGTGCGCGAATGGATTCGTCTGCGCGGTCGCCGCGACGGCGGGGCCGTTCTGCTGCCGCAAGGTGTGCGTCTGTCGCGACGATCTGCAGCCGAACGTGAACCAGGATCCCGTCGACGGCGGCGTGATCCTGCCGCACGCGTGCGATCCGGCGACCTGGCAGATGAGCGGCATGGCGCCGACCTGCCCGAACGTGAAATTGAAGTAGCCCGCAAGCTTCCGCGGCACGATCGTCCTTCGCTTTTACTCCACCTCGAACGCGTCACGCAGGTGCGTGAGCGTGCTGCCCTCGATCGCCACCACGTCGAAGCGGCACGCCGGCTCGTCGTCGCCATGCTGGGTGGCGAGGTAGTGCCGCGCCGCGTGCACCAATCGCTTGCGCTTGAGCGCGGAGATGGTCTCGGCGGGAGTGCCGTAGCGGCCGCGGGCGCGCGCGCGCACCTCGACGAAGACCAAGGTGCCGTGGTCGTCGCAGACGAGATCGATCTCGCCACCTTTGCAGGTGTAGTTGGCGGAAAGGACGCGAAAGCCGTGCTGGGAGAGATAGTCGGCGGCGAGCTTTTCGAACGCGTCGCCGACCGCGCGGGACAAGCTACTGCGGCGGAACCTGCTCGGGGTTGACGCTCGGCGCGATGATCGCCGTCGAGATGCCGCTGCGCTCCTTGATGCGCGCCGCCTTGCCCGCGAGGTCGCGGAGGTAGTAGAGGCGGCCGCGGCGCACCCGGCCGCGCGCGATCACTTCGACCTTCTCGATGCGCGGGGTGTGCATCGGAAAGACGCGCTCGACGCCGACGCCGTAGCTCACCTTGCGCACGGTGAACGAAGCGCGGGTGCCGGCGCGGGTGCGCTTGATGACCACGCCCTCGAACGCCTGCACGCGCTCCTTCTCACCCTCGCGAATGAGCACGTTCACCTTGACGGTGTCGCCCACGCGAAATTCCGGCAGCGCCTGCTTGCGGAGCTGCTTCTTCTCGATGCTCTCCAGAGTCGGTCCGACGTCGCTCATTTTTCGGATTCCTTAGCTGATTCCGGGAAAAGGTGGGCTAGTTTTCACGATCCCCATACAGGCGGTCAAGGATAATCGCACAGGCCGAGCGCACCGAGAGGTGATTGTAGTCGGAATTCCCTTGCAGCGGAGCCAGCCGGAGGTCACAGGCGGCCACCGCCTCGTCGGTGATGCCCCAGCCGGTGCCGAACAGGACCAGGTGCGGCCCGTCGTGGCCGCGCTCGCGGAAGGCGCGGTAGCCGATCGCCTCGGGCGCGGGACGGGCGGAGGTGACGACCGTGAGCGGGGCTTTTCCGGCGGCGCGGGTCACGTGGGCGCGCGCCTCGTCGAGGTCGGCCACCACCGAGACCTGGGCGATCGCCATCCGGCGGAAGTCGTTTTGCTGCGCGCCCTCGGCCATCCAGTGATCGGCGATGCGGCGGGCGAGCTCGCGCTGGGCGGCGACCGGGTGGACGATCAGAAAGCCGGCGAGCCCATAGGTGCGGGTCGAGCGGGCGATGTCGTGGAGATCGAGGTTGGTGAGCGCGGTCGCGACCACCTTGCGGTGCTTGTCGTAGACCGGGTGATGGACCAGCGCCACCCAGGCGCTTTTGGGATCGAGGCTCATGGCTGCTCGCCGCCTAGAAGCGCGCGATCTTCGTCGGTGAGGGGGACGCGGGCGAACAGATCGGGGCGGCGCTCGCGGGTGCGAAGGAGCGACTGGAGGCGGCGCCAGCGACGGATGCGCTCGTGGTTTCCCGAAAGGAGCGGCTCGGGGACTACGCGGCCGCGGAACTCGGGCGGGCGGGTGTACTGCGGATATTCGAGCAGGCCCGCTTCGTGGCTCTCGTCGGTGGGCGAGGCGGCGTTGCCGAGGACGCCCGGCAGGCGGCGGGCGATCGCGTCGATCACCACCATCGCCGCGAGCTCGCCGCCGGTGAGGACGAAGTCACCGAGCGACAGCTCCTCGTCGACGAATTCGCGCACCCGCTCGTCGAACCCTTCGTAGCGGCCGCAGACGAGGACCAGGCGCGGCTCGCGCGCGAGGCGTTTGACGATCTCCTGGGTGAGCGGCGCGCCGGTCGGGCAGAGCGCGATCTTGCGCGCCGGGCCGCGAGTGGCCACCACGTGCTCGAGCGCGGCGCACAAAGGCTCGGGGCGCATCACCATCCCGGCGCCGCCGCCGTAGGGCGCGTCGTCGACGGAGCGGTGGCGGTCGGTGGTGAAATCGCGCGGGTCGGTGAGCTCGACCGCGAGCGTGCCCTTTTCGATCGCGCGGCCGAGCAGGCTCGCGGACAGCACCGAGGCGAACATCTCGGGAAAGATCGTCACCACGTGGACGGTGAGCGGCGCGTCCATCATTCGGCCTCGTCGAGATTGATCAGGCCGGGCGGCGGATCGCAGATGAGGCGGCGCGCGGCGAGATCGAGCTCTTTGACCATCGCGTCGACGAGCGGGAGGAGAAACTCGCGCTCACCCTCGCCCGCCGGCTCCACCACCAGGATCTCGGCGCCGCCGCCGGGAAAGCTGCCGGCCACCTTGCCGAGGCGCGCGCCGTTTAGATCGAAGACCTCGCAGCCGACCAGATCGGCGACGTAGAGCTCGCCCGGCTCGGGCGGCGGCAGCGCCTCGCGATCGATGTAGAGCAAATGGCCGCGCAGCGCCTCGGCGCCCTCGCGGTCGGTGACGCCTTCGAGCCGCAAGAGGAAGTCGCCGCGCTCGGATTGCGCCTCGAGGATCTTCACCCGCTTGCCGTCGAGCCAGACCTCGGCGAGATCGAGCAGCGCCTCGGAGTCGGAGCCGACCCGCACCCAGCCGCGCACCCCGTGGGCCCGGAGGACTCGACCAATCTGCAACTTCTCGGGGGACACGTGGAGGTTCTTGCGGATGCTACTCGAGGATCTCGAGGGCGTAGCGCTTCTTGAGCTTGGTGGCGGCGGCCGAGAGCACGGTGCGCATCGCGCGGGCGGTGCGACCCTGCTTGCCGATCACCTTGCCGAGATCCTCCTCGGCGACGGTCAGCTCGATGACCATCTCGCCCTCTTCGTCGAACTCCTCGACCTCGACCTCGTCGGGTCGATCGACGAGCGACTTCGCGATGAACGCGATCAGGTCGGTCATATCGGAGGTGGCGCCGGGAGAGGGCATCGAGGCTCGCAGGGACGAAAGGCTACGCCTTGGCGGCGCTCGCCTGGACCTTCTCGACCATCGCGAGCAGCTCGGAGACGGTGTCCGAAGGCGTGGCGCCCACCGACAGCCAGTGGTTGACGCGATCCATGTCGAAGCGGATCTCGACGGGATCGCGATTCGGATCGTAGATTCCCACGTGCTCGATGAACTTGCCATCGCGCGGGTTGCGCGAGTCGGTCACCACCACCCGGTAGAACGGGTTTTTCTTGGCGCCCACGCGCGAGAGACGCAACTTCACGGACATCGGAACAGCCTCCAAAAAGGTGTCGAAACGTATGCGCGGTCCTTCCTGGTGTCAAGGGCAAAAGGCTGATAGAAAAAGCGGATGCGCAGCCTCGGGATCCTCGCGCTGGCCGGCTCTTTCGGCGTTCTCGGCGGCGGCTGCCGGGCCGAGGCGCGCGCGGGGGCGGGCGAGCGGGAGACCGGCGCCGAGCGGGTGGTCCGGATCGTCGCCACCGCCGAGGTGAAGGGCACGACCGAGCCGTGCGGCTGCACCAGCGATCCGCTCGGCGGAGTGGCGAGGGTGGCCACGCTCGCGCGAGGCGGGCTGTGGGTCGACGCCGGCGGGCTCCTGTATGATCGGGAGGGGATCTCGGCGGCGATGCGGCCGCAGGCCGATTTGAAGGCGGAGCGGCTGGCGAGAATTTATGTCGAGGCGGGCGAGCTCGTAGGGATCGGGCCG
>JANWLJ010000030.1 GCA_025450955.1 Polyangium sp. (in: bacteria)
CGTTTCCAAAGAGTGCAACCTTCGCTGCCGTCACTGTTACTTCTTCGAGCACGACTACGACGCCGAGCTCTCGGTCGAGCAGTGGATCGAAAAGCTCGACACGCTCAAGCGCTCGACCTCGCGGCGCGAGCAGCCGTTTTTTCAGTGCACCTGGGTCGGCGGCGAGCCGCTCATCCGCAAGGATCTGATCGAGCGCGGG
Source organism: Polyangium sp. (in: bacteria) (assembly GCA_025450955.1). Lineage (GTDB taxonomy): Bacteria > Myxococcota_A > Polyangia > Palsa-1104 > Palsa-1104 > JANWLJ01. Next base: position 200 of record JANWLJ010000030.1, read on the forward strand.
AGAAAATATTTCCGTTACAACACGGTGGTGACCAACGGAACGATCCCGCTGCCCGACTGGCCGGACGTTCATTTTTACATCTCCATCGACGGGGACGAGCAGACCCACGAGCGGATCCGCAACAAGCCGGGGATCTATCAGCGGGCGATGCGCAACCTCGCCGAGCATCCGGAGCTCGAGGTGACGATCGCCTACTGCATCACCCGCGAGAACGTCCACTGCATCGAGCAGGCGGTCAAGGATTGGGCGCGCGCGGGCGCGTCGCGGATGACCTTCGACTTCTACACCCCGATCGAGACCATCGAGGAGCCGCTGTTCCTGCCGCTCGAGGAGCGCGATCAGGCGCTCGATCTGCTGATTGAATTGAAACGAATTTATGGCGACTTTTTTATTCTGCCCGAACGGGTTTTTAGATTGATGAAATCGGAGACGTGCCGGCAGGTGACCGACCACTGCCTGTTTTCGGAGCGGTCGTTCGCGTTTCAGCCCGACGGCACGCCGAAGGAGAAGTGCATGATGGGACCGAAAGCCGATTGCGATCGCTGCGGCTGCGTGGTGCCGTTTTATCTGGCGTCGCTGGTCGATCGAAAGCTGATTGTGGAGGACGTGGCCGCGGAGTGGAAGCTCGCCGCCCGGCGCGCCGCCTCCGGCGTGGTGACCGCGCTCCTCGGTTGACATGCGGACGATGATTCGACGCGCCGCCACCCTCCTCGCCTTCTCGCTCGCTCTCGCCGGTGCCGGCCGCGCCGACGCCGCCACCTACACGCTCGCGCAGCTCATCGCCAAGGTGAAGGCCGAGTACCCGGGCGTGATCGCCGCCCGCGAAGCCCTCGAATCTTCCCAAGCGCAATTGTCGCAAGCGCAGCGTTTGTGGATGCCGCAAGGCGGTGTCGACTTCTGGATCACCGGCTCGCCCAACGTCCAGTGCCTTGCGCCTCCGGACCCGACCCTGCCGGTGTCGGATCCGAATCATTCCAATCCCCACACCTACGCGGCCGGCGTCTCGAAGGCCGAGCGCGAGGCGGGCGGCTGCGTGTACACCAGCGTCGTCAACCTGCAGAACACCGCCACCGGCGGTCTCTACGACATCGCGCCGATTCATGGCGTGGCGCTCAGTCTTTCGCTCAACCTGCTCCAGCCGCTCTACACCTTCGGCAAGATCGAGGCGGCCAATGGCGCGGCACACGCCGGGCTGAAAGCGGCCAAGGGTCAGCTCGAGGCGGCCGAGGCGGACGTGGTGTTCAACGCCCAGCGCGCCTACTGGGGGCTCAAGTGGTCGCGCGCGGCGGTCGACGTGCTCGGCGACGGCGTCTCCAAGCTCGAGGATTGGATCAAGCGGATCGACAGCGCGATGAACGGGAAGAATCCGCAAAAATATACCGAGGGCGATCTGGCGCGGCTCAAGATCGCGCTCTACAACGCGCAGCTCGGGCTCATCGACGTCCGTCGCGCGGTGGTGATCGCGCAGTCGGCCTTGCGGGTGCTCACCGCCGATCCCGAGGCCGACATCGACGACTCCGAGCTCGACAACGTCGAGGACGGCGAGCACCCGGTGAGCTTCTACGAGGATCAGGCGCGGCTGCACCGGCCGGAGGCCAAGATGCTCGACGCCGCCGCTACCGCCGCTCACTACATGCACAAGCTCACGCTCGCCCAGATGCTGCCGGACATCGGCCTGGCCACCAACTTCAACTACAGCTACGCTTCGAGCATCGACGACGCGCCGAGCGCGTTCATGAGCCATATGAACGGTCTCGGCGCCTCGTTCGCGCTGGTCATGCACGCACCGCTCGACATCGGCCTCAGGCTCGGCCGTCTCGCCCAGGCGCGCGCCGACGATCGCGCGATGGAAGCGCGCCGCCGCCAGGCGCTCGGCGGGATCGCGATCGAGATCGACACCGCCTACGCCAACCATCAAGAGGCCGACCAGCGCGAGGACGAGACCGCGCACGGCGAGAAGGTGGCGCGCGGCTGGTACAACGCGGTCGATCAAGACATGCAGGCGGGCCTGTACACCGAGGGGCGCGAGCTCACCGAAGCGGCGCGCGCCTATTTCGACTTCCGCCTGCGCCACCTGCAGGCGATCATGGACTCGAACGTCACGCTCGCCTGGCTCGAGCGGACCACCGGCGTCGAATGAAATCCGAAGGAGCACGTCCAACCATCATGAAGCAGGCCATCCTCATCGCATGCGTGTGCGTCGGCGCCACCGCCTTCGGCGCCACCGCGCTCGGCCCGTCCGCGACCCTCAAAGAGAAGAACGGGCAGGTCAATCGGCTCCTCAAGATCAAGCCGCCCAAGGGCTCGGCGGCGGAGAAGAAGCAAAAGGACGACATCAAGGCGCTGGCCTCGACGCTGCTCGACTACGGCGAATTGACCAAGCGCGCGATGGCCGATCACTGGGACAAGATCACCTCCGCGCAGCAGACCGACCTCGTCACCACCTTGAAGGAGCTGATCGAGCGCAACTACGTCAAGCAGCTCCGCTCCAACATCGACTACAAGGTCCTCTATAAAGAGGAGAACATCGACGGCGACGAGGCGACGGTGCACAGCGTGGTCAAGGTGAAGACCAAGGGGCGCGACACCGACGCGGACATCGTCTACAAGCTGCGCAAGGTCGACGCCGGCTGGGTGGTGTGGGACGTGGTCACCGACGAGGTGAGCCTGATGCGCAACTACAAGTCGCAGTTCAATCGGATCATCACCGACAACGGCTTTCCCGAGCTGCTCAAGCGGATGAAGGACAAGCTCAAGCAGGACGACGACCAGAACGCGAAAGACAAAGCGGCGAAATCGGGGACCAAGACCGCCGACGCAAAAACCGGCGCCGGCGGAAAGTGAACGAGGCGCGGGCGTGCGGCTGGTAGCGTCGCCGCTCGCGCTCGCGCTCGCGCTTTTCGCGGGGTGCAACGCGCCGAGCTGGACCTCGCTGCCGGCGCCGATCCCGGTCGCGCTCTCGGGCGGCGCGCTCACCGCCTTCGCCACCGTCGACGGCATCGACACGCCGTTTGCCACCGTGATCGACACCGGCTCGCCGCTCACCGCCTATGACGCGCACGAACCCGCTCCGTCGGCGCGCCGCGGCGTGTTCCGGCTCTTTTCGGCCGCGACCCCGCCGGTGGCGCGGTTCGAGATCCGCGACATCACCCTGTTTGAAACTCCGCTGCGCTCGGTCGGTCTCGATCCGGCGGCAGCGCCGGTCGGCGGCGTGCTCGGCGGCGACAACCTGTCGCGCTTCGTGGTCGGGCTCGACTACCGCGCCACCCCGACGGTGAGCCTGTTCTCGACGCTGCAGAGCTGCTCGTGCGAGCTGGCGAGCGACTGCGACGCGGTCTTTCCCTTCACCCTCGCCGGCGGGCAGAACGCGATCGCGCTCGGCCAGGGCGTCTACAGCTATCCGCCCACCCGGGTGCTCCTCGACGCCTGCCTCGAGCCGCTCGCCGATCCGATCTCGCGAAACGAGGTGTGCTCGACCTCCGACGGCGACGCGAGCATTCCGCCGACCGCGCCCTATCTCGCCTCGGGCATCGACGTCAAGGTGATCGTCTCGACGGGATTTCCCGGCTTCGCGGTCTCCTCGGGCGCCTTCGATCGCCTGCGCGGCCAGGGCGCGGCCGAGGCGCTGCTCGCAGGAGCCGGCGCCGAGAAGCTGCACCTTCCCGATCCCTCCGACGACGGCGCCGATGGCAGCGGGCTCACCGTCGCCGCCGCGGCGCTCGGCGGCTTCCAAACCGCGGCCTTGGCGCTGGTCTCGCGCGAGCTCTATTTCGGCCCGTGCGAGCAGCTCGCCCGCAGCCGGCGGCAGCGGCGCTTTCCCCCGGGCGCGAACATTCCCGAGGTGCCCCCGAGCGAGTGCGTGCAGAACAACCTGACGCCCAAACCGGAGTGGCGCTATTGCGAGCGCGCGTGCCTTCAGACCGGCCTCTCCCCGAACGCGCTCGACCAGGCGTGCCTGTCGCAGGTCTCGAGCCGCGGGCTCTCGCAGGCGGTGTGCGACGACGCCAGCCCGCAGTCGCCGACCGCGTCGGTGGTGGAGCTCGAAGGGCCGCTTCCGACTTACGTGCTCTCGGACACCGCGCCGCTTCTGCAAGGGATAAGCAGCGACGTGCAGCCGAATCAGCCGGAGGTCGAGGCGGTCATCGGCACCGAGGTTTTGAAGCGGCTCACCACCACCATCGACTATCCGAACCGGCGGGTGGTCGCCCGCTGCGCCGAGGGCGCCGACTGCCTCACCTATCCGCGCTTCATCGACGCCGACGAGTGCGGCTACCGCTGCGCCAAGCCTGCGGCGATCTTCACCGCGCCGAACCCGGGCGGCGCCTGCGCGCCGGCGCCATGAACGACGCGCGCGCGCCCTCGGGCGCCTTCGCCGGGCGGTTTCTCCTCGGCGTCAACTATTGGTCGCGCGCGGGCGGGCCGCGCATGTGGGATCGGTTCGATGCGGCGGCGATCGAGCGCGAGCTTTTGCAGCTGCGCGCGATCGGGCTCGACTGCTGCCGCATGTTCGCCTTCGTGCCGAGCTTCATGCCCCATCCGCCCGCGGTCGACGGTGGCGCGCTCGCGCGCTTCTCCGCGTTCATCGAGCTCGCCGAAAAAGCGAACATCGATCTTTTGCCGACCGCGCTGGTCGGCCACATGTCGGGCGAGAATTTTGGTTTTCCCGGTCAGGCGGGCCGCTCGCTCTACGCCGACCCGGAGCTGCTCGAGTGGCAGCGCGCGCTCGTCGAGGCGCTCGGTAGCGCCGCGGGAAATTCGCCGCGGATCGCCGCCTGGGTGCTGTCGAACGAGATGCCGCTGTGGGCCGGCTTTGGCGCGCCCGCCGAAGTGGAGGCGTGGTGCCGCACGCTCACTCAGGCGATCCGCGCCCGCTCGCCCGGCGTGCCAGTCGGCGGCGGCGACGGCGCGATGGTGAGCTTTCCCACCGCCGCCTGCGCGCCGCACCTCGACTATCTGGCGCCGCACGTCTACTACGGCGACGCCGATCCGCTCAGGCAGGCGTGGCAGATCGATCTCTCGCTGCGCTCGCTCGAGCGCCTCGGCCGCCCGCTCCTCCTCGAGGAGTTCGGCTGCTCGTCGACCCACACCGGCGAGCCCGAGCAGGCCGCCTACTTTCGCGAGGCGATCTTCGCCGCCTTCGGAGCCGGCGCGCGCGGCGCGATCGGTTGGTGCTTCAGCGACTTCGATCCGGAAACGCTCGGGCGCGAGACGCCCTACTCGCACCACGCCTTCGAGCTCGGCTTCGGCGTCACCCGCAAAGACGGCTCGGAAAAACCGGTCTGCGACGAGCTGCGCGCCGCCCGCGCGCTCTTCGACGGGCTCGATCTCACGCGGCTGCACCGGCCGCCAGCGCGCGTCGCGATCCTCCGGCCGCGCTACCTCGACGAGGATTTTCCGTTTTCGTGGCAAGACCGGGACGCGATGCGCCGCACGCTCCTGCAAGCGTACGTGCTCGCCTGCCAGGCCGGCCTCGACCCGGCGGTGATCGCCGAAGGCGATGATCTCTCGCCCTACTCGCTCCTCCTCTGTCCGTCGACCCAGAAGCTGACCACCCCCACCTGGCTCGCGCTCGAGGCCGCGGCGCGCGCCGGCGCCACGATCTACTGGTCCTATTTCGGCGGCGACCACAACTTTCACCAGGGCCCGTGGTGCCCGAATTTCGCCGCGCTCACCGGCTGCCGCCACCGCCTGCGCTACGGCTGTTTCGATCTGCCGCCCGAGACGGTGAACCTCTCCGGCGCGCTCTCCCTCTCTCTGCCGACCCGCCTCGCGACCACGCCGGCGCCCTATCCACTTTCGCGCGTGCCGATCGAAGTGATCGATCCCGCAGCGACGAAGAGCCTCGCTCGCAGCGACGAAGGCCACCTCGCGCTGGTGTCGCACGCGCTCGGGAGCGGCCGGGTGATCTTTTGCAGCTACCCGATCGAGCGCTACCTCGCGAACCTCCCCGATGGCTCCTCTCGCGGCGGCCATCAGCTCTATCGGCTCCTCGGCGAGGCGGCCGGTCTCTCCCCGCGCTACCGATCGCCGCATCCCGACGTGCAGGTGCGGGTGCTCGAAGACGGCGCCGACGATCTGATCCTTGCGCAGCATCGCGGCTGGGCCGAGGGGATCGCGCCGCTCGAGCTCGGCGCGCCGATCTTTTCGCGCGGCCTCACATCCTCGGGCGCGCTCGGTCCCAAAGCGGTCACCCTGCATCGCGTGCGCGCGCGCTGAGTCGCGGCACGGCTCTTGATTGTTTCACGATCAATGGAAAAGCCAACGCTGGGCCGTCGCCGCTGGGCGATCGCCGAGGGATATATCCCCGCGAAGAGCCACGGGCCCGAGCCGCAGATGCTCAGCCACGAGACCGCCTGCCTGCTCAACACCAACGACGCCGAGGCGCACGTCACCCTCACCGTCTACTTCAAGGATCGCGATCCCGCCGGACCGTATCGGGTGACTGTGCCGCCGCGGCGCACGCTTCACCTGCGGTTCAATACCCTGAAAGATCCGGAGCCGATCCCGCGCGCCACCGACTACGCGAGCGTGATCGAATCCGATCTGCCGATCGTGGTTCAGCACACCCGGCTCGACTCGCGGCAGGACGAAAACGCGCTCATGACCACGGTGGCCTATGCGGAGTGAGACCGCGCTCGGCGCGCTGGCGACGGTCGCGCTGGCCGATTCGATCCCGATGACCTTGCGGCAGCTCGGCGTGATCGAGCGGCTGCCGGATGTCTCGTGGCGCGGCTTCGACGCGAACCGGGTGACCACCTCGCCCGAGGCCTATCCGTTCGGCATCCCCGATGGGATACCCGCGATCGCGCTCTACCTCACCGAGCTCGGGCTGCTCGCGCTCCGGCGGCGCCGGAGATCGAAGTGGCTCGATCGCGCGCTCGCGCTGTGCGTCGGCGCCGGCGCGCTCACCGGCACCTATTACCTGTACGAAATGATCGCGGTGGAGAAGCGCGCTTGCGTCTACTGCCTCACCGCGCTCGCCGCCAATTACGGAATGGTGCCGTTCGCCTGGCGGCTTTGGCGAGGGACCTTCACGCGCTGAGCCCTGTTCGCGATGCTGATCTATCTCACCCAATCGAGCGAGATCGATCCCCGCCCGCGGCTCGCCGAGCTCGCGCGCGCCCTCGCCTCGGGCGATCCGATCTCGGTCGAGCGGGCGCGCGAGCTGCTCATCGACTACGGCGAGCTCGAAGCCGC
>JANWLJ010000031.1 GCA_025450955.1 Polyangium sp. (in: bacteria)
AGGGATCGATGCGGGTCGGCGTGTAGCCGAGCTCGCGCAGGTAGTCGTTCATGACGTAGAAGTGGCGCGCCTCGTCGTGCGCCTGCGTGGTCGCCGCCATCTTCGCCTCGACGGGAACCAGCTCATCGGCGAGCTCGGCCGAGATCTTCCACGCCGCCAGCTCGCCCCACAAAATGATCTCGAACACCCGCGCGAGCGCGCGCCGCTTGTCCTCGTCGACGTGGATGCCGCCGTGCTTGGCCAGAAGCTCGCCGAGCACCTCGCGCCCATCCCACGCCAGCTCCTGCCCGCGGTGATAGATGTTGCGCAGCTTCGGCAGCTTGCGCGCCTCCTCCGCCGAGCGCTCGAGCGCGAACATATCGAACGGGATCCTGCTCCGGCGGCCGTTCCAGGCGGCGAGGGTCGAGATCATGCGGGCCTCCTTCGTTTGGGAGTCGTCGGCGCGGGTTCGAGAGCGAGCGCGATCAGCATCTTGAAATCGTCGAAGGTGCGGCGCAGCCGTCGCACGTCGGGATCGAGGAACAGCCGCAGCGAAAAGCCGTCGAGCGCCACTTGCAAGAGCGCGGCGAGCCGCGGCGGCGGCAGGCTGAGGCGGCCGGCGAGCGGGCCGAGGCCGAGCTCGATCCCTTCGCGCAGGAGGGAAAACAGCTCGGCTTCGAACGCTTCCAGCCGCGCGCGCACCGCCCGATTCTGCAAGGAGGCGCGCCAGACCTCGAGCGCGAACGGGAGCTGATCGCGGGTCGCCACGATCGCGTCCCACACCTGATCGAGCGCGCCGAGCGCGGTCGCCACCGACGGCGTGACCGTAGAGAGCCGCCGGCGCACCTCGGCCGCCACCCTCCGCGAATGGACCGCCTGCAGCTCGATGAGCAGGTGCTCCTTGGACGCGAAGTGATAGTGCAAGAGCGACTTGGCGACCTTGGCCTCGTCGGCGATCTCCTTGAGCGAGGCGCCGTGATAACCGTCGCGAGTCCAGCAGGCGAGCGCGGCGTCGAGGATGCGCTGCACCGTCTGGTTGTCGAGGTTGACGGGCTTGTAATGGGGGAGGGGCATGTTGGACTGGCCGGCCAGTCCTAATTCTGCGGCCGAGCGGTCGGCCTGTCAAGGAGCGGGCGGATCGCCTGCTTTCAGCCGACTTTATGGCGCGCGTAGAGGTAGATGAGCGGGATCAGGAAGGCGTCGCCGGCGACGACAAAAAGCAGCTCGCGGAAGCTGAAGCGCACCTCCCACTCGGGATCGTGCCGCTTGAGCGCGCAGTAGTAGGCGCCCGCCAGCCCGACGTAGATCCACAAAACCTGGTGATAACAAAACGAGAGAAAGACCACGCCGACCAGCAGGCCGGCGAGCGCGGCGAGCAGCGCCACCGCCCAGGTGCGCGCCACGTCGGCCTCGGGGCCGGGCGCGATCCGAGGCGGCTCGGCCGGCGAGAGGCGGCGCAGCGCCGAGACCGGGATCTTCGCCGACAGGTACATGACGACCGACCAGATCACCATTCCGGGAAAGCCGAGCTCGGCGGGCGCGAGCACGTACGAGTTGTGCGCGGTGAGATAGTAGTGATCGACGAACTGGCCGGGGCCGACGCCGAAGATCGGATATTGGCGAAACAGCAGCACGCCCTCGTACCAGCACTCGAGCCGCTCGAGCGACGACGACTCCGCCTCGGCGCCGTGCCGCCCGCCGAATAAGAGAATGGGCGCCGCCGCCAGCACGCCGAGCAGCGCGCCCTTCCAGCCGAAGCGGCGGATGAAATAGACGCCGAGCACCGCCAGCACCACCAGCACGCCGCCGCGCGACTCGGTGAAGGTCACCGCCATCCCGACGAGCGCGAGCGAAAACAGGAGCAGCGCGGCGCGCGTCGCCGAGCGCTTGCGTTCGAAGAGCGCGAACGCGAACGGCAGGCCGATCCCGATCGCCAGCGCCAGCTCGTTCGGATCCATCAGCGGGCCGAGATAGCGCACCCGCCCGCCGCCGATCGACGAGGTGCCGAACAGCCCGACGCGCTCGCACATATAGTCGGCGCCGGGCTCGGGATCGTTGGCGTAGCAGTCGCGCTCGCGCTCGCAGGCGCGCCCGTCGTAGACGCCCATCTCCTCGCTGCTCGCCGAGATCTGAAAGCAGCCGAACGGCGCGTAGTTCTGCTGCACGCCGATGAACGAGAGATACAGGGTGATCGCGAGCAGCGCGGTGGCGAGCACCTTGAGCCCGCGGAAGGTCTGCACCCCGTGGCCGATGAGCAGGTAGAGCACGATCGAGATCGCGATCACCACCGCTTGATCGACGAGGTCCCACGGCGCGCGCACGCCGATCGAGATCAGGCACCAGCCGAAGAAGATCCCGACCCACAAAAGCTGCGGGGTCGCGATCGGCCGGATCTTGCGCAGCTTGAGATCGATCGCGAGCCCGAGCAGCGCCAGCGCGAAAAAAAGATAGAGCAGCGGCGCGTCGCGCAGGACCGGAATGAACTCCTGCGGGCGGGCGTAGATGAACACCAACAGGAGAAGCACGCCGGGCAGGATGAACATCAGGTATACTCGAGCGCCGCGACGGACAGAGGCGAGGATCCGGTGCAGACGCTCACGATCGCTCTTTTGACGGTGCTCACGCTCGGCGGGTGCGGGTCGATTCATTACGACTATAGCAAGGAACCCGATCCGCGAAAGCAGGAGTTCGTGGTCGGCGTCTCCGACGGGCTGCGCATCACGGTGTGGAAAAATCCCGAGCTCTCCACCGACGCCACCGTGCGGCCCGACGGCACCATCACCCTGCCGCTCATCGGCGATCTCCATGCCGCGGGCCAGACACCGAGCGCGCTCACTCGCGAGATCACCAAGCGGCTCGCCACCTACGTCAAGGACGACGCCTCGGCGGTGACGGTGGCGGTGACCTCGGTCAACAGCTACCGCTTCACCGTCTCGGGCAACGTCGAGCACGGCGGCGTGTTCAGCGAAAAATATTTCGTCACCGCGGCCGAGGCGATCGCGCTCGCCGGCGGCCTCAACAAGTTCGCCGACGGCAAGCACATGGTGATCGTCCGCTCCGATTCAAGTGGCGGAGGCGGCGCGCGGCGCATCCCGCTCGACTACGATCGGATCGCCTCGGGCACCCACCCCGACGAGGATCTGGTGCTCTTGGCAGGCGACACGCTCTTCGTGCCTTAGCGTGGCGATCGGCCGCAAAGCGGTCCGCGGGGTCGCCTGGACCATCTCGACCTCGATCGGCGCGCGTGCGGTCGGGCTGGTCGGCACGCTCCTTTTGGTCCGCTATCTTCTGCCCGCGGACTACGGCGAGGTGTCGGCGGCCTCGGTGATCGTGCTCACCGCCGATCAGTTCTCGACGGTGGGCGTGGGGATGTACCTCATCGTCAATCCGAAGAGCTGGCGCGAGATCGCGTTTCACGCCACCGCGTTTCACCTCACCACCGGCCTGCTCGCGCTCTCGGCGGTGCTGCTCTTGCGCGGCTCGCTCGGGCCACTCGTCGACGCGCCGACCCTGGCGCGCTACGTCCCCGGCCTGGTGCTGGCGGTGCTGCTCGATCGGCTGGTGTTCATCCCCGAGCGGCTGGTGGTGCGCGAGATGCGCTTCGGGCTGCTCGGGCTGATGCGCACCTCGGGCGAGCTCTCGTACACCTTCGTCTCGGTCGGCACCGCGATGATGGGCTGGGGCGGGATGGCGATCGTCGCCGGCAACATCGCGCGCGCGGCGGTGCGGCTCACCTTCATGCTGGTCGCGGTCGATCGGCGCGACTGGCTCACCCCCTGCCGGATCAAGCTGGCCACCATCTGGATGCTGGTGCGCTACGGCATCGCGGTCTCGCTCGGCGCCTTTGCCACCTTCGCCTCCCGTCGCTGGGACAACCTCCTGGTGTCGCGCTATTTCGGGCCGGCGATCCTCGGCGCCTACAACCTCGCCTACAACCTCGCCGACATTCCGGCGGTGCAGGTCGGCGAGCAGATCACCGACGTGCTGCTCACCGCGTTTTCGCAGCTCGAGCACGGCAAGCGCTCCGCCGTGCTGGTGCGCGCCTGCAACACGCTCGCGCTGGTGATGTTCCCGCTCGCCGCCGGCCTCGGCGCGGTCGCGCCCACCATCACCGCCGCGTTCTTTCCGCAAAAATGGGTCGAGGTCGGCCCGATGCTCCTGTTTCTGAGCGCGCTGTCGGCGCCGCGGCCGATCGGCGCCGCGATCGCCGCCTACTTGCAGAGCCGCAACAACCCGCGCGCGGTGATGTGGATCGAGATCTTCAACCTCGCGCTGATGTGCGGCGGGATCGCCAGCTACGGGCGGATCCGCTACGAATGGGCCTGCATCGCCGTCGGTGTCGCGTTCACCGCGCGCGCGCTCGTGTACATGTGGGCGGTCAAGCGGACCGATCGCATTCCGATCGGCGCTTTTCTAAATGGGATGTGGCGGCCGCTCCTCGCCTGCGTGCCGCTGGTGTGCGGCGTGCTCGCGGTGCGTCACGCCTTCGCGCAGACCGGCTGGCACTCGATGACCTTGCGGCTCGGCGCCGAGGTGGTGACCGGCGGGCTCATGTATCTCGCCGGCGCGTGGGTGATCGCGCCGCGCGCCTCGCGCGAGCTCATCGACGTCCTGCGCGACGCGCTGTCGCGGCGGAAAGAAAAATAGATGCGACGCGCGCTCACCATTGTTTGCCTGTTTTTCGCCTGCGGCCTGGCGCGGGCCGAGCCGGCGCCGAAGAGCTGGTGGCTCGAGCTCATCGGCACCACCGATCGTCACGGCGAGCTCAAACAGGCGGCGCTCCTCGGCGGCTATCTCGCGGTGCTCCGGCGCGAGCACCCGGGAAAAACCCTGCTCCTCGACGGGGGCGATCTGTTCACCGGCACCCTGGTCGCCGATCTCGGCGAAGGCGCGGCGATCATTCGCGCGATGAACGCGCTCGGCTATGACGCCGCGGCGGTCGGCAATCACGACTTCGACTTCGGCCCGGTCGGCCCGCGCGCGGTGCCGAAAGATCTTTCGGATGATCCGCGCGGCGCGATCGAGGCGCGCGCGAAACAGGCGCACTTTCCGCTGCTCACCGCCAACATCGTCGAGAGCGACGGTGGACCGCTCGGCTGGGCCCGCCCGTTCGCGATGGTGAAGCTCGCCGGCGAGAAGATCGCGGTCGTCGGCGGCACCACCGCCGCGACGCCCGAGACCACCATGCACCCGAACCTGGTCGGGCTCGACGTGCTGCCGCTCGCGCCGAAGATCGCCGAGGCCACCCGGCGCGCGCGTTCGCTCGGCGCCAAGGTGGTGATCGCGGTGGTGCACGCCGGCGGCGCCTGCCCGCCGCGCACGGTCACGCTCACCCGCGAGGCGCCCGGCGATCTCGAGGGCTGCGTCGCCGATTCCGAGCTGTTTCAGCTCGCCCACGCGCTCGCCAAAGGCGATCCGGCCTCGCGCCCCGACGCGATCTTCGGCGGCCACACCCACCACGCGCTCACCGCGGTGGTCGATGGCATTCCGCTCTCGCAAGCCGATCCGCGCGGCACCGCCTTTTCGGTGATCGCGCTCGAGATCGACGGCACGACCGGCCGCCCGACCGGCGCGTTTCGTCTCGAGCCGCCGACCATCTTGAAATCGGGCGACCGTTTTCACGGCGCTCCGGTCGCGCCCGATCCGAAAGTGGCAGCCGCGATCGCGCCCGACTTCTCCCGCGCCGCCGCGCGCCGCGCCGCTCCGGTCGGCGTGATCCTCGACGGAAAGCTCTGGCGCTCCTACGACGCCGAGTCGCCGATGGGCAACCTGTTCGCCGATCTGGTGCGGCTCGCCACCTCCGCCGACATCGGGCTCATCAACGGCGGCGGCCTCCGGG
>JANWLJ010000032.1 GCA_025450955.1 Polyangium sp. (in: bacteria)
AGTTGCCGTCGGGGATCGACTCGGTGGACCAGTCGTACTCGGCGTGGGTGAGCGGCTCGGGCCCGCCGAGCGGCTTCCAGTTGAGCTCGGTCTCCTCGCGATAAAAGACGCGATAGACCAGCTCGTCGCCGTCGGGGTTCTCCACCTTCCAGCGCAGCTTCAAGGTCGGCGAGTGGGGCCGCGGCGTGGCGCTGTCGGCGTGAGCTTCGTGCTCGTCACCGACGGTAATCTCGGTGACGCGCGCGCGCTGGTTCTGCGGCCGATAGTAGACGGTGAGATCGCGGAGCGTCGTGTGCGGCGCGCCGAAGGCGACCTTCACCTGCAGATAGCGCCCCTCGGGCGAGGCGATCCTTCCGGTGTCGCCGCTCGGCTGCGGCGCGGCGCGCGACGGCGACTGCCAGCCGCTCCAGGTGCGATCGGGCGTCGAGGTGTTGCCGCTGCGGGTCTGGACCGAGAGCGCGCCCTGGCCGCGGTAGCGCACGTTGCCCCAGCGCGAGAGGAACTGCGCGTCGAACACCTTGGTCTGGTAGTGCGCGTCCTTCGGCGGATCGTTCGAGACCCGGTAGACCGCGCCGGCGTCGCCGGTGCCGAGCACCTTCTCGGGCCCGTCGAGCGCGAGGGTGAGCACCTGCCGCTCGGGCAGGTCGAAGGCGGTGAACACCGTTCGATCGGGACGGATGAGATAGACGCGCCCGTGCGCGCCGGCCGCCGCCCACACGTCGCCGCCACCGTCGACCCACAGCGCGGTGAAGTAGCCGTCCGAGAGCTCGTGGAGCTTCTCGACGCGACCATCGGGATCGACGCGCCACACCGCGCCCTTGCCCTTGCGATCGCGGCCGGGCGCGGTCGCCGCCGCCTGCGCGAGCAGGTTCGGCAGGCCGTGGAACAGAGAGGGCGTGGAGGAGGGCGCGGCCGATTTCTGGAACTGGTTGACCGCGACATAGAGCGTCGCGCCGTGGCGGGCGATCGCGCGGATCTCCTCGCCTTGAAAATCGTGCAGCGCCTCGAGCTTGGCGCTGCTTCCGCTCGCGCCGGGGGTGATCCGAAACAGGATCGCGTGGTCGGAGGAGCCGGCGTAGAGCGCGCCGTTTTCGCCGCGCGCCAGCGACAGCAAATGCTTCTCGCCGGTCTCGACGACGAGGTGCGCGCGATCGCCGACGAACGGCCGATCGAGCCCGTGCAGATCGATCGCGTAGAGGCGCCCCTTCGGACCGGTGGCGGCGTAGACCACCTGCTTGCCCTCGTCGTAGGCGAGCGCCCAGACGTGCTCGGCGTCGAGCTTGGCGAGCTGCTTGACCTTGCCGTCTTTGGCGATGGTGTAGACGCGGCCGCCCGGCATCGCGCCTGCGAGCAGCGTCCCCGACGGGCCGATCGCGAGCGAGGTGACCAGCACCGCGTCGAGGTGGGCCAGCTTCTTCAGCTTGCCGTGGGAGAACGCGTAGACGTTGCCCTGGTCGCCGGTGCCGAGATAGACGGTGCCGTCGGGCGCGGTCACCGACGCGTAGACCACCGACTCGCCGATCTCGGTGCGGACCGCGCCGTAGCCGCTCTGCGCCTCGCCGAGCGACGAGAGGACCACGCCGTGGGCTTCGCCCGCGTCGAAGTCTTTGTAGCTGGTGACGCGAAAGGTGCGGGTGGTGACCGCGTGGGCGGCGCCGCCAAAGAGCGTCACGCCCACGGCCAGGAGCGAGATGAACAGTGTGCGCACTCGGACCCCTCCTCGGGGGTTACGGTTCGTTGCGGACTGAAACGGTGATCTCCTGCTTGCCGAGGACGATGCCGTGCATCGGCACCACCAGCCGCGCGGCGCGCTTGAAGGTGTCGGCGCGCCGGGTCGAGGCGCCCGGCCGGAGCGTATCGATCACCGAGCCGGGCAGATCGGGAATCACGCTGCCGCGCAGGGTCACGCCCTCGTCGGGCGTCTCGAGGCTGACCACGATCGCGCGCGCCGGATAGCTCTTCTTCAAGTTGTCGAGCAGGCCGGTCAAATTCTCCGGCGTCGCCATCTCCGGCCGCTCGAGGTTGCCGGCGGAGGTGACCACCTTGATCTTCTGCCCGGCGAGCTCGCGCGGAATGTCGAGCGGGATGGTCTGCACGTACTCTTTGCCGGCGTACGGGCGCAGCGTGACGTACAGGTTCGGGCGGCTGCCCGGCTCGAGCTCGTCGGAGTTGAGCGACACGCCGATGATCTGGGCGACGTCGGCCTTGTAGTCCACCTCGACGTGGACCTGGATGCGATCGAGGTTGGCGGGCTGAAACGGATTGAACAGGATCTCGCCGATCGCGCGCAGCCCGCTCGCCTGCGACAGGGTGTGCGCCGAGACGCCGTCGTTGGAGAACAGATGATCGGTGAGCACCAGCGGGCCGTAGCCGCGCACCGCCAGATCGGAGCGCACGGTGATGTCGGAGTCGGCGACGTCGGGCGCGGCGGTCTGCGCGGCGTTGGCGATCACCGTCGCCGCGAGCATCGGCGAGAGGAACCGGTGGCGCACCACCTCGGCGTGGAAGGTCTGCTCGCGGCGGCCCGGCCCACCGACGGTGACGTCGACCGGGATCATCCCGGCGCGCTCTTTGGTGTCGCCGATGATGCACGACTGGCGATCCTGCTCGAGCGAGCCGATCTCGCGCAGCGGCGAGGCGATCTTGAACGAGGTGTTGAGCGCCGAGAGGAAGGTGTGCACCTCGGCGGTGGCGATCGGAAGATAGATCTCGCCGACGTTGAACATCGGGTGGCCGAACGCCAGCACCTTCGATCCTTCGACGCGGGTGACGGTGCCGGTGCCGGCCGCGCTCACGTCGCCGCGCACCAGCTCGACGGCGATCGACCCGCCTGGCTCGAAATGAGTCGGGCCGCCGGCGTTCTTGGGCGCGGCGCCGCCGGCCGCGAGCGGCATCATGTGAAACGGCTTGAGCGCCTCTTCGAATGCGGCGAACGCGCTCGCGCCGAAGCCGGCCAAAGACAGCGGCACCGCCGCGCGCTCGAGGCGCGGCTCGGCCCCGTCGAGCAGGCGCGGCGGCAAGGGAAAGCGGGAGAGCAGCGGCTGATCGCGCCGCTCTTTTTCACGCGCGTCGATCACGTCGTCGAGCGAGCGGCGCCGACTCGGCTCGAGCGCCGCCTCGGCCATCGGCGTCGCCGCCCGGCCGCGCAAGGGACGCTTGAGCTCGGCCATCATGCTCTCGATCGGCGTCACGCCCGCGATCGGATCTTTGGCGAACGCCCAGCCGTAGGCGAGCGCGCCGGCGAGCCGGCCCTGCAGATAGAGCGGCGAGCCCGACATCCCGGCGACGATCCCCGAGTGGAGCAGGCGCGGATCGTCGGAGCGGATGAGGATGATGTCCTGCTTGGGCAGGAAGTTGTGCAGGACCCCGATCACCTCCACGTCGAAGCGCTCGGGGCGCGTGCCCTGAAAGACGGTGAGGCCGTAGCCCTTCATTCCGGCGCGCACCTGGCCGAGCGGAATGATCGGCTCGCCCCCGCGCGAATGAATCGGCTCGGGCGCGCCGGCCGCGGCGGTCGAGGCAGCCGAAGCCGCGGGCGCAGCGACGGTGGGCGCGGCGATCGCGGTCACCCAGAGGGCCGACGCGAGCCCGAGAGCGAAGCGCGAGCGCGAGGTCATGAACCTCAAGTGTAGGAGGCGAATCAGGGAGCGTCAAACCGGAGCCGATCGATTCTATGGCTCGCGGAATTCGAGCTACGTCGAGGTCAGCACGCGATCGCCGCCGGCGCGCGCCGCCGATTTTTGCAGGCGGGTCGCCTGCGCGAGCAGCACCGAGAAGGTGAGCCGCTCGCCGCCCTGCACCGCCACCACGCCGATCGACGCGGTCATCGGCGCGCCGGCGGTGCCGCGGGCGTGCGCGGCGGTGCGCACCCGTTTGCGGATCCGCTCGGCGACCAGGCGCGAGCCGCCGAGGTCGGTGTGCGGCATCACCACCAGCACGTCGCTCTCGGCGAACGCCACCGGGATGTCGATGTCGCGGATCGCGGTGCGCACCGCGCCGGCGAGCACGTCGCGATCGCCGGGCGTCGGCGCGACGTCGAGCGAGGCGACCAAGAGCGAGAGCGGAAAGCCGTAGCGCTGCGATCGCTTGAGCTCGATCCCGAGCAGCCGCTTGAACAGCTCGAACTGGACCAGCCGCGAGTCCTCGACGCTGCCGGCCGCCTGCGACTCTTTGAGCGCCTGGTCGCGCTCCTCGGCGTTGCGCGCGGCGCGCATCAAGGTCGAGCGCATTCCGATCACGTCGCGCACCACGTAGAGCAGCTCGAGCCTTTTCAGCGGGCGCACCAGCCAGTTGTCGGCGCCGGCGCGCTTGGCCTCGACCTCGCCGCGCGGATCTTCGGCGGAGAACATGATCACCACCGGCAGCGTCGGATCCTTCTCCTTGGCGAGGCGGCAGAGCGCGAACCCCGACAGCCCCGGCAGCGCCGCGTGCACCAAGATTCCGTCGAGCTCGCGGGTGAGCTTGGCGCGCGCCGCCTGGCCGTCACCGGCGGAGATCATGGTGTGGCCGGCCTCGCCGAGCAGCTCGGCGGTCTTGTCGAGGAACCGGGGATTCCGGTCCGCGACGAGCAGGGTTGCGCGACGCATCGCCGACAGATTACCATGGGGATACGGCGAGCGGAGCGGAGCGAGGCGAGAAGCCTCCGACGAGGCTGTGCCGAGGAGGATGCCCGCGTGATGTCAAGTTTAGCTCGCTTGGGGGTCATCGCCGCTTTTGCGTTTTCGGCGGTGGGTTGCAACTCGGGAACGCTCAGCGGCAAGGGCATCGACGGCACCTACAGCGTGCAGATCTCGGCGATGGGCAAGAGCGATCCCGACTTCATGACCATCAGCTCGGGCGCGGCCGGCTCGCTCCTGTTCACCTTCACCGTCGGGATCACCACCGATCCGATGGGACCGAACCCGGACGGGCTGCGCGGCACGGGCCAAGCGAGCGGGGCGATCAAGATTCCGGCGCAGCCGGCGCACATCGATCACTCGACCGGGCAGCTCGACGGCGCGCTGACCGGCAGCGGGATGATCACGCCGGACGGCAGCATGCTGATGCTCGACCTGCAGTTCGCGCCCACCAACTTCGCCATCCCGCAAGACGGCGGCGCTGTCCCCGACGGTGGCGTGACCACCACGCTCGACTACACCGTCACCGGCTCGAAGATGTAAGCCGCGCCCCTCCGGGCCGCAGCTTACCTTGCCGTTGTTGATCGCAATTCGTTCCGAATTGCTCGTTTGCTACGGCACCAGCACGGTGCCGACCGAGCCCGGCTCCCGCACCGCCTGCGCCAGCTCGCCCGAGACGATGTGAATGGCGCGCGCGCCGAGCGCGAGCGCGGCGAACGACTCTTCGAGCTTGGGGATCATCCCGCCCGAGACGGCGCCGGAGGCGATCGCGCGGCGGCCCTCGTCGACGGTGAGGCGCGGAATGCGGCTTCCGGGATCGGCGATATCGCGCAACACGCCGGGCGCGCCGGTGACCAGCAGAAGCGCGTCGGCCGCGAGCGCGCCGGCGAGCTGGTTGGCGACGATGTCGGCGTTGATGTTGTAGAGCGCGCCTTGCGCGTCGTGCCCGAGGCTGGCCACCACCGGCAGAAAGCCGCCGTCGAGCAGCCGCTCGAGCAGCTCGAGATCGAAGCCGTCGACGTCGCCGACGTGGCCGAGATCGATCGGCTCGGGCCCGCCGCCCGAGATCACCCGCGGTGGCCGCTTGTGCGCCCGCACCAGATCATGTAGCCCGACCGGCCGGCAGCCCGCGGCCCGCAGGCGCGCGCACAGATCGACGTTGACCTGCCCGGCCACCGTCATCTTCATCACCTCCAAGGTGGCGTCGTCGGTCAGGCGCCGCCCACCGACGAGACGCGGCTCGATCTCGAGCCGTTTTTGCAGAGAGGTCGCCTGCGGCCCGCCGCCGTGGGTCACCACCACCCGCCGTCCTTCGCCCGCGAGCGCGCGCAAGTCGCGCGCGATTCCGTCGAGCTTGGGGCCGCCCACCACCTCCCCGCCGAGCTTGACGACGATGGTGACTACGGCCATGCGCCGGGATCTTCGAGGGTGAGCTTTTCGCCCAAGCCGAGCATCAGGTTCATGCTCTGGATCGCCTGCCCGGCGCCGCCTTTGATGAGGTTGTCGGAGACCGAGAAGCAGCTCACCGTGCGCCGGCCGTCTCCGTCGGGCGCGTCGGCGAGCGCGAAGCCGACCTCGACGTAGTTCGAGCCCGACACCGCCGCGACCTCGGGCAGCCGCTTCTTCGGCACCCGCAAAAACGGCTCACCGGCGAACGTCTCGGCCCACAGCGACGTGAGCCGCTCCTTGGGATTCGCGCCGAGGAGCTGCGGATCGAGATGGGCGAAACAGGTGGCGAAGATTCCGCGCGGCAGCGGCGCCGAGACCGGGACGAAGCGCAAGCTGAGGTCGCGCGCGCCGGCTTGGGTGAGCGTCTCGGTGATCTCGGGGATGTGCTGGTGCTCGAGCGGCTTGTAGGTGCGCAGGTTGACCGCGCGGGTCGGATGGTGCGTGGTCACCGTCGGCACCACGCCCGCGCCCGACGAGCCGGTGATGCCCACCACCTCGACGGAGCCCTGCAGCAGGCCGGCCTTCGCCAACGGCAACAGGCCGAGCTCGATGGTGGTGGCGAAGCAGCCCGGCGATGCCACGTAGCGCGCCGCGCGGATCTTGTCGCGGTTCAGCTCCGGGAGCCCGTAGACGAACTCCTTCAGCTTCTCGGGCGCGGGGTGCTTGGTCTCGTAGTACCGCTCGTACTTCGCGACGTCCTTCAGCCGGAAGTCGCCGCTCAGGTCGACGACGCGCGCGCCCGTCTCCATGATCTCGAGGACCTTGCTCGCCGCGACCTTGTGCGGGAGCCCGAGCAGCACGACGTCCATCCCCTGCGCGGCCTCGCGCGCCGGG
>JANWLJ010000033.1 GCA_025450955.1 Polyangium sp. (in: bacteria)
AGCAGCTCGCGCGGATCTTCGGGCGACGGCACCACCGTGAAGTAGCCCGGCCCGGTCACGAACGACATCGGCTGGTGGTTGTAGCCGACGATCTCGCCGCCGCGCCGTTGAAACCGTTTTTCGAAGTGGGTGAAGGCGGCCAGCGAATTCTTGCCGGCGTAGATCACCGTCTGGCCCTCGCCGACTGAGGGCGGCACCAGATCGTCGAGGGTGAAGGCCGGCGCGCCCGCGCACGCTTCCCACAGCCGCTTCTGGGTCGCGCCCGAGAGCGCCTCGACCTCGCGCACGCGCGCCGCGGGATCGAGCGCGTCGAGGTGCGCCGCGAGCGCCGGCTGGGCCGCGCCGCCGTCGATGAGACTGGCCAAAGTGATCGAAGAGGAGCTGGTCTGCGCCATCGTTTCCATGGGATGCCGCGCAGCGTAGCACGGACTCGCCGCGAGAATTCCGGTTGACTTCACATAAGCGCCGACTTATGGATTGAGCATGCATCGCGAGACGGAGATCTTTCGCGCGCTGGCCGATCCCACCCGGCGCGCGGTCTTCGAGCGGCTCACCCGCGGCGAGGCGGCGGTCAAGTCGCTCACCGCCTGGTTCGACGTCTCGCAGCCCGCGATTTCGCAACACCTCGCGACCTTGCGGCGCGCGGGCCTGGTCTCGGAGCGGCGGCAAGGGCGCCACGCCTACTACCGGGTCCGGCCCGCCGGGCTCAAGCCGCTGGTGAATTGGATCGAGCACTATCAAGCCTTCTGGCTCGATCGGATGTCCCGACTGAAGGCGCTCTTGAAGGAGATCGAAGAATGAGCAAGCCCGAAGCGAGCGAGCCGCAAGCGATCGTCGTCGAGTACGATCTGCCCCACCCGCCGGCCAAGGTCTGGCGCGCGCTCACCGAGCCCGCGCTCATTTCCAAATGGCTCATGGAGAACGACTTCCGCGCCGAGGTCGGCCACCGCTTTCACTTTCGCGCGCAGCCGATGCCGCACTGGGACGGCCTGGTTCAGTGCGAGGTGCGCGAGGTCGAGCCGCAGAAGCGGCTGCGCTTTACCTGGGTCGGCGGCTCCAAGGAGCACGGCACCCATCTCGACACGCAGGTGACCTGGACGCTGACCGCCACCGCGAGCGGCGGCACCCTGCTCCGCCTCGAGCACGCGGGCTTCTTGCCGGAAAATCCGTTCGCCCTCGAGGGCATGAGCAAGGGTTGGGGCGGCCCCATCCGTCAGCGGCTGGAAGCACTGCTCGCCGAGCTGACCTGAGCTCGAGGAGGCGTCACGGGCTCAGAGTGAAATTGGCGGTGCTCGAGCCCGTGCTGGTGACGGTCACCATCTGCGTCGACGACTTGAGCCCGGGCGCGCTCGCGGTCACTTCCCAGGTGCCGGCCACCACGCTCGGGAAGTTGTAGTTGCCGCTGGCGTTCGAGGTCTGGTTGCCGAACAGGCCGCGGTTGACCGTCACCGTCGCGTTCGCCACGCTCGCCGAGGTGTTGTCGACGACGTGGCCGAGCACCGTGCCCGATCCGGGATCGGCCCCGATGCGCACCTGATAGCTGCCGCTCTTCTTGGTGAGATACCCGCGCTGATCGAGCGCCACCACGTGAAACGCCCACACTCCGTCGGTGAGGTTGAGGATGAGCTGCTTCTGGCCAACCGGCAGGAAGGTATCGGTGAAGGTCGGCACCGTCGAGCCATAGTGATCGAGCACGTAGTAGACGCCCTTGACGTTGGCGTCGGCGACGGGGAAGGTCCAGGCGAAGAACGCGGTCTGGTTGGTCGACCAGGCGGTCTGGCTCGGATGGCTCGACGAGGTGACCTGAGGCGGCGTGGAGTTGATCTGAATCTTGAAGGTGCCCTCGACCGTGCCCGGGTTCGACATCGCGTCGACCGAAGCGATGTGGAAGTAGTTCGCTCCCGCGCTCACCGCGCTCGGCATGAGCGACAAGAGCTCGGAGGCGACGAACTGACCATTGGCGGGCGTCGGCACATCCACCGCGACCTGATCGATCCGCTGGTAATAACCCTGCCGCGACGGAAACGGCTGGTTCCACGATAGCGCGATCACCGGAAAGTCGTCGTTGTAGATGAGCGCCTCATCGGGATGGGTCGAGGAGGTGATGGTGATCGGCGGCAAGATTCCGTCGGTGCGGGTGCCGGTCACCGTGCCGGTCACGTTGAAGGTTGCGCCGCGTAGGAGCTTGACCCGCCCGAGCCCGCCCGCGCCGCCGTAGGAGGCGCTGCCGGTGCCGCCCGAGCCGCCCGACGCGGTGAGCGATCCGGAGACGGTGATCGAATCGCCGGCGAGGAGGATTCCGCCGCCGGAGCCGCCGCCGCCGCCGCTCGAGCCCGAGTGGCCATTCTCCCCGCTCGCGGTGACCTGGCCGGCGAGGTTGATCACCGGCGCGATCAGGCGCACCACGCCGCCGCCGTGCCCACCCGAATCACTGCCGCCGTTTCCGCCCATCGCACCGGCGGAGATGGTGGCGTCGACGTTCGAGCCGAAGGCCACGCCGGCCGAGCTGCCCCCCGCGTAGCTCGATCCGCCCATGGTGCCGGCCGCCCCGTACCCACCGCCGCCGCCGCCGCCGTAGACCCCGTAGTAGCTCGAGTAGGTTCCGTCGTGACCTCTTCCGGCGGCCGTCGCTCCCGTCGGCGAGACCACGATCGAACCGCCGAGCTCGACGGTGATCGAGCTGGCGCGCAACGTGAGATCGCCGGCCGGCGAGGTGAGGGTCGCGCCCGAGTGCACCACCACCGGCCCGCTCACCGCCACGTCCCCGTCGAGGTTCATCGAGCTGGTCACGTCGAGCGACGACAGCGCGCAGGCGCTCGACTCGGGATCGCACGAGGTCGAGCACATCGCGCTCACCGCCCAGGTGGTGCCGTCGGCCGAGCACTCTTCGACGTTCTTGCCGTTACAGCGCTTGGCCGCAGGCGTGCAGGCGCCGGTGCACAATCCGCCCGAGCAGGAGATCGCGCAGGTCGCGCTCAAGAGCCAGGCGGTGCCGCTCGAGTTGCAGATCTCGACGCCGCTTCCGTTACACCGATAGGCGCCGGGCGTGCAGGTGACCGTGCTGGTGCAGGCGCCGCTCATGCACCCGAACGCGCAGCCGGCCACCTGGGTCCAGGTGCCGCTTACGCACTGTTCGACGTTGCCGCTCGAGCCGCAGCGATGGGTCCCGTCGGTGCAGGGCGCGCAGGCGTTGCCCGAGCACACGCCGCTGCCGCAGATCTGCGCCGGCGACCAGTCGGTGCAGCCCGAGGCCTGCTGGGCGCAGGTCTGAAGCGAGTCGGCGCCCATGCAGCGCGACTGGCCGCTCGTGCATTGATCGGTGCAGCTCGCCGCGCAGGCGCCGCCCGAGCAGACGCTGCCGCCCGAGCACGGCACCGGATCGGACCAGTCGAGGCAGCCCGAGCTCTGCCGGACGCAGCTCTGCACCGACGAGCCGGCGCACTGGCTCGCGCCCGCCGAGCAGCGATCGGTGCAGCTCGCCGCGCACGCGCCGCCCGAGCAGAAAGTGCCGCTCGGGCAGGCGGTGATCATCTGCGACCAGTCGGTGCAGCCGCCCGCGTTGACGCACGCGCGCACCCCGCCTTGCGAGCAGTAGGCCGAGCCGATGGTGCACTGATTCGAGCACTGCCCGGCGCACTGGCCGCCCGAACAGACCTGGCCCTGCGCGCAGGCCTGCGGCTGAGACCAGTCGGTGCAGCTCCCAACCATCACGCAGGTGCGCACGCCGCTTCCGTCGCAGCTCGTCGCCCCGAGCGTGCAGTTGGTCGGGCAGGAGGGCCCGTCGAGGCTCGCCCCGTCGACGATCGCGCCGTCGCTGGTCACGCCGCCGAGATCGCTTCCGGCTCCGAGATCCGACCCGTTTCCGGGGCCATTTGCCGCCGGGCCGCAGCCGGCCGAGAGCAGGAAACAGAGCGATGCGAGCGCGCACGCGACGGATCGAATCATCGGCAATCCTCCAGCGCAGGGTTACGGAGCGGCGCCGCTCTCCTTCCGCTTTTTCGCGCGGTCTTGGTATTGTCGCGCGCATGCTCAACGTCTCCGCCGCCCGACAGAATCCATTCGCCAAAGGTCTCCTCGAAGATCACGTCGCGATCATCACCGGCGGCGGCTCCGGCATCGGCCTGTGCGCCGCGCTGGAGATGCTCGACCTCGGCGCCAAAGTGGCGATCTGCGGCCGCAAGCCGGAGCGCCTCGAGGCCGCGCTGAAAGCGCTCTCTCCTCACGGCGAAGCGATGGCCGAGCCGTGCGACATCCGCGAGCCGGCCGCGATCGAAAAGTTCGTGGGCGCGGTGCTCGCGCGCTTCGGCAAGATTGACATTCTTGTCAATAACGCCGGCGGCCAGTTCCCCTCCCCCGCCGCCGCGATCACGCCGAAGGGTTGGGACGCGGTGGTGCGCAACAACCTGAACGGCACCTTCTACATGACCCGCGAGGTCGGCGTCCGCGCGATGCTGCCGCAAAAGTCGGGATCGATCGTCAACGTGATCGCCAACATCGCGCGCGGCTTTCCCGGCATGGCCCACACCGGCGCCGCCCGCGCCGGCGTCGAGAACCTGACCCGCTCGCTCGCCGTCGAGTGGGCGCAGTTCGACGTCCGCTGCAACGCCCTCGCCCCCGGGCTCATCCGCTCCTCGGGCACCGATCAATATCCGCCCGAGCTGGTGCAGGCCTCGATCGCGCGCACCCCGCAAAAACGCGCCGGCACCGTCGAGGAGGTGGCGCACGCGATCGTCTATCTCGCCTCGCCCGCCGCGCTGTTCGTGACCGGCGCGACCCTCTGCTTCGACGGCGGCGCCTCTTTGTGGGGCGACTCCTGGCCCATCCCCGACCGCGAGCCGTGACGGTCGCGCGGGCCCTGTTGACCCGCTCCGCTACAGCGGGTGAACGGTGAGCGCGGCGAGGATCTCGCTCGCCGGCGCGGGCTCGCCGCTCATCTCGGCGCGATCGATCCGCGCCAGATATTTTTCGGCGGTGGCGTCGAGGCGCGCGGTCGCGCGCTCCCAGCGATCGGCGTCCCACTGACCCGCGCCCACCGACGGGATGTGATCGAGGATGTCGCGCCGGAGCGCGCGCGCCGAGGTGAGCGCGCGCTCGGCCTCGCGGACATCGGAGAGGGAGTAGCTCATCACGCCGTAGTTGGTCAGCGCCACCACGTCACGATCGTTACACGCGACCGCGCGCCGGAGCAGCCGCCGACCGTCGATGTACTGGTGCTGGCGCACCGCGAGCACCGCCAGGTTGTTCCACACCGGGCTCCACTGAAACCCGAGCGCGATCACCTGCCGGTATTCACGCTCCGCGCGATCGGCGTCGCCGCCGAGCTGCGCGCCGAGCGCACTGCGAAAGGCGGCGTCGGCCTGGTGCTCGCGCGCGAGCGGCGCGCACGCGGGCAGGACCGAGGAGAAGAGTATGGCGATCGCGAAAAGCCGCAATTTTTTCGCCCCTTTCGGTTGAGTGTACCCTTGACAAGCGAGCGCGTAAACGGAATACATGCGGACCGGAATGGTCACGCAACCCGCGCCCGCTCGCGCGCATGATTCTGGCTTCGCCTGGCTGGTCGGTCGGCGCTGGTTCTGGGCGCTGGTGATCGGAACCCTCTTCTCGCTGCCGCTGGTGCGCGCGCTCCTTCGCCCGCCGCCCAAGTTTCCCCCGGTGCGCGGCCTCGCGCCGATCTTCACCCTCACTCGCGAAAACGGCAAAGCCTTCGGCAGCCACGACCTCGTCAACAAGGTCTGGGTGGTGAGCCGCTTCACCGACGACGACTCGATGCTGAGCATGCGCACCATGCACGAGCTCGAGCGTCACATGCGCAAGCTCGCCGACGAGTTCGAGCTGGTGAGCGTGGTGGTCGATCCGGCGGTCGACTCCACCGCGCGCCTCGCCGACTGGGCCAAGGTCCACAAGACCAATCCGCGCAGGTGGGCGCTCCTCGACGGTCCTTTGCCCGAGCTGAGGCGGGTGCGCGGCGCGCTCGATCTCGATCCCAGCCGGGTCTCGGCCGACCCGCTGGTGCTGGTCGATCGCCGGGGGCGCATCCGCGGCATCTACGACATCACCGGCGATCCGACCACCGACAAAAACGCCAAAGCGACGCTCCAGCAAATCATGTTCGACGCCGCGCTGCTGGTGAACGGCTATTGACGGCGAGCTTGACGCAAACGGAAACGGATAGGTAAAGTGCTGCGCGTTTCGTGTACGACCCGGTCCAACTTCTTGGTTCTTCGAGGAGGCTCTCCGCAATGAAGCGCTCCCGTTTCAAACTGGCGACCCACGCCGCCTACGTGTCAGCGTTCCTGACGCTGATCGCCGCCTCGCGCGTGTGGGCCGACCCGCCGACCACCTGGGGCCGCCCGTTCGACGCGTCGCTCGACGGCAACAAGATCGACTGGCTGTTCAAGTTCACCACCATCGCGATCGGGATCCTGTTCGTCATCATGGCGGCGATCCTCATCTGGGCGACGGTGATGCAGCGCGACACCGGCGGCCGCAAGGCGCAGTACGAGCACGGGATCGGGCGCAAGCACCTGCTGCTCACCGCGCTGGTCTCGTCGATCATCTTCTTCGGCGTCGACGGGACGCTGCTCTACAGCTCGTTCGTCGATCTCACCGAGACCTTCTGGAAGTGGCCGACCGCCAAGGACCACCCGGTCGAGGTCGAGGTCTACGCCCAGCAGTGGGTGTGGAACTTCCGGCTCGCCGGCCCCGACGGCAAGTTCAACACGCCCGACGACGTGGTGACCATCAACGACCTGCACCTGCCGGTCAATACGCCGGTGTTCGTCAAGATCAAGTCGAAGGACGTGATCCACTCCTTCTATCTGCCCAACATGCGCATCAAGCAGGACGCGTTTCCGGGATCGATCACCCAGCTCTGGTTCGAGCCCACCAAGCCGGGACAGTACGTGGTCGGCTGCGCGCAGCACTGCGGCGTGAGCCACTACAAGATGCACGGCACGATGACCGTCGAGTCCCAGCAGGAATACGAGCGCTGGCTGCACGACGAATCGACCGCCGCCAAGCGCCGCTTTGACCAGGCCGACTCCGACGCCCACTGGGGCTGGGACTGGGAGATCTGACATGGAATCCCACGAGCACGATCAAGATCACGACGAGCAGCACATCCATCCCGAGCCGACCAGCTTCATCCGGAAGTACATCTTCTCGATGGACCACAAGGTCATCGCGAAGCAGTTCATCTGGCTCGGGCTGAGCTTCCTCTTCCTCGGCGGGACCATGGCGATGATGATTCGCTGGCAGCTCGCCAACCCGGGCGTGCCGTTCCCGATCATCGGCAAGTGGGTGTTCGCCGGCTCGAACGGCATCGTCTCGCCGGCCGCGTACACCTCGCTGTTCACCATGCACGGCACCATCATGATCTTCTTCGCCATCACCCCGATCATGATCGGCGGCTACGGGAACTTCTGCATCCCGCTCATGATCGGCGCGCGCGACATGGTGTTCCCGACGCTGAACATGCTCTCGTTCTGGGCGCAGTTCACCTCGTCGTGCGTGCTCGTCGCGTCGTTCTTCGTGCCGATGGGCGCGGCGGCGGCGGGCTGGACCAGCTACGCGACCCTCTCGACCCAGCTCGGCACCCCCGGCTGGGGCCAGACGATGTGGGTCATCGCGATCTTCCTGGCCGGCATGTCGACCATCATGGGCGCGGTCAACTACATCACCACGGTGATCCGCCTCAGGGCGCCGGGCATGACCTGGTTCAAGATGCCGCTCACCGTCTGGGGGCTGTGGCTCACCGCGATCTTGAACGCGCTGTTCGTGCCGGTCCTCGGCTCGGCCGCGATCCTGCTGTTCCTCGACCGCACCTTCGGCACCCACTTCTTCCTCGCCGGCGCGATGGTCAAAGGCGGCGGCGATCCGCTGCTCTATCAGCACCTGTTTTGGATCTTCGGCCACCCCGAGGTCTACATCCTCATCCTCCCGGCGTGGGGAATCATCTCCGACATCCTCTCGTTCTTCGCCCGCAAGCCGGCCTACTCGTACAAGGTCACCGCGCTGGCGATGGTGGCGATCTGCGTGCTCTCGGCGGTGGTCTACGGCCACCACATGTTCGTCACCTCGATGAGCCCGCTGCTCGGCGAGAGCTTCATGGTGCTCACCATGATCATCTCGGTGCCGGCCTGCGTGCTGTTTTTGAATTGGCTACACACCATCTGGCAAGGTCGATTGAGACTCACCGCGCCGATGCTGTTCTCGCTCGGGCTGGTGTTCGTCTTCGGCCTGGGCGGGCTCACCGGCATCTACCTCGCCGACATCCCGACCGACCTCTACCTGCACGACACCTACTTCGTCGTCGGTCACTTCCACCTGACGATGGCGGCGGCGGTGTTTTTGGGCGCGTTCGCGTCGATCTATTTCTGGTTCCCGAAAATGTTCGGGCGCCAGTTCAATCACACCTGGGCCAAGGTGCACTTCTGGCTCTCGTTCATTCCGATCAATATGGTGTTTTGCGGAATGCTGGTGATCGGAAATGCCGGTATGCAGCGCCGGCTTTACAACCCGAACGAGTATGAGCTGTTCCGGCACCTGCACCCGCTCAACGTGTTCATCTCCTACTCGGCCTTCGCGCTCTACTTCGGGCAGATTCCGTTCATCATCAATTTCTTCTACAGCGTGTTCTTCGGCAAGAAGGCGGAGCAGAACCCGTGGGAGGTCACCACGCTCGAGTGGACCCACGCTTCGTCGCCGCCGGTTCATCACAACTACGACGTCATCCCGACGGTGCTCAACGGGCCGCACGAGTTCTCGAACCCGCTCGTCACCGACAAGGATTGGCTCGGTCAGTGTGAGCCCTTGCCGAGCGCGGCGGTGGTCGCCGAGAAGAAGCCCGCGGGATGACCGGCGTGGACGTCGTCCCGTTCCGGCAGCGCCGGCGGCCGCGAGACGTCACCACCTATATCGGGATGGTGATCTTTCTCGGCGGTTGGGCGATGTGCTTCGCCGGGCTGTTCTTCGTCTACGCGGTGATGCGGTTCGAGGCGATGGGCGCCTGGCCGCCGCCCGGCGATCTGCGGCTGCCGATTGCGCAGCCGGCGGTCAACACCGCGATCCTGACCGCGTCGAGCTTCACCATGATCCTGGCGATCCGGGCGGCGCGCTCGGTGCGCCCGGGCGCGATCAAAATCTGGCTCGGGGTGACCTTTCTCCTCGGCGCGGCGTTCCTCGCGCTTCAGTTCGTGGTGTGGCGCCGGGTCTACCTCACCGGGCTGCACGCCGACACCGATTCCTACGGCTCGGTGTTCTACGCCCTCACCTGCTTTCACGCGCTGCACGTCGCAGTCGGCCTCATCGGCCTGCTCACGCTCCTGCCGCGCGCGCTTCGCAACGGCTTCTCGACGCAGAACCACAACTCGATCCGCATGTGGGCGATGTATTGGCACTTCGTCGACGTGA
>JANWLJ010000034.1 GCA_025450955.1 Polyangium sp. (in: bacteria)
CGGGATCGATCTCACGGTGCGGACCAGCCCGCGCCCCATGGCCGAGATCTGGCTCGGAGACGTGCCGTTCTCCACCGCGCTCGAGCGCGGCGACCTGACCATCGACGGGCCCCGGGCCCTCGCGCGCGCGTTTCCCGAGTGGCTCAAGCTCAGCTTGTTCGCTTCCGTCGAGCGCCGGACCGCGCCCCGCGAGCGGCCGGCTACGGCGGCGGCGGCGACTTGTCCCCGATCGGAGGCAGCGGCTGGAGCCGCGGATCGGGCGAGAGCCCGTCGGTGGCCGGCAGCGCGGGCTGGCCGATCTCGCCGGTGATGAGCCGCGCGCCGCGCTGGAAGGTGACGTAGGCCCACGCCCACTCGATCATCACCAACAGGCGATTGCGGAAGCCGATGAGAAAAAAGATGTGGACGCCGAGCCAGGCGAGCCAGGCCCAAAAGCCGCGCAGGGTGAAGCGGCCGAAGTCGGCGACCGCCGCCGAGCGCCCGATGGTCGCGAGCGAGCCTTTGTCGTGATAGCGAAACGGCGCGGGCGTGCGGCCGCCCAGGCGATCGAGGATCGCGCGCGCGGCGTAGCGGCCCATCTGGATCGCCGCCGGCGCCACTCCCGGCACCGGCTTGCCGTCGTACTTTACCGACGCGAGATCGCCGATGACCAGCACCTCGTCGTGGCCCGGCACCGTCAATAGCGGCGTCACCTGGACCCGCCCGGCGCGATCGAGCGGCGCGCCGAGGGAGGCGCCGAGCGGCGAAGCGGTCACGCCCGCGGCCCAGATGACCGTGCGCGCCTCGATGCGCCGCCCGGTCTGGCCGTCGCCGAGGAGCACCCCGTGCGCATCGATGCCGACCACCTTGGCGTTCACCTCCACCTCGGCGCCGAGGTGGCGAAGCTGCGTCGCCGCGCTCGCCGACAGCTCGGGCGGATAGGGCGGCAGGATGCGCGGCCCGCCCTCGACGAGCAGGATGCGCGCCGCCGCCGGATCGATGTGGCGAAAATCGCGCTTGAGCGTCGAGCGCGCCACCTCGGCGAGCGCGCCCGCGACCTCGACGCCGGTCGGCCCGCCGCCGACCACCACGAAGGTGAGCCAGGCGTGCCGCTCGGTTTCGTCGGGCTCGCGCTCGGCCGCCTCGAACGCGAACAGCACCCGCCTGCGGATCTGAAGCGCGTCTTCAATGGTCTTGAGCCCGGGCGCGACCGGCTCCCAGGCGTCGTTGCCGAAGTAGGAGTGGGTGGCGCCGGTGGCGACGATCAAATAGTCGTAGGAGAGCTCGCCCGACAGCAGGATCACCTTGCGCGCCGCCACGTCGACGCGCACCAC
This sequence comes from Polyangium sp. (in: bacteria), assembly GCA_025450955.1. Classification (GTDB taxonomy): domain Bacteria; phylum Myxococcota_A; class Polyangia; order Palsa-1104; family Palsa-1104; genus JANWLJ01. The sequence continues at coordinate 1,314 of JANWLJ010000034.1, forward strand.
GTCGGCGAGCAGCACGTCGGCGTTCGCCTGCTTGCGCAGCACCGCGCGGATCGGATAGGCGATGTCGCTCGGGTTGAGCGCGGCGGTCGCGACCTGATAGAGCAGCGGCTGAAACAGATGGTGGTTGCGGCGATCGACGACGGTCACCCGCACCGGCGCGCGAGCGAGCGCCCGCGCGGCGTAGAGCCCGCCGAAACCACCCCCGAGGATCACCACCCGCGGCTCGCGATCCATGCCCCCAATTTAAGGTGTGAAGCGGCGCGGCGCCAATTGCGCGCGGCGAGGCGAGGTGGCGATCAGCCGTTACAGATTTTTTCGCAGAAGGACTGTTCGTCGCCGGTGGGGCAGTGCGGGGTGGCCTGGGCGGTGCCTTCGCCGAGCTCGGTCAGGCCGTCGTCGGTCGAGATCACCACGTCGAAGTCGACCGGCTCACCGTCGACCTTGACCCCGATCGGGGTCGGGCACATGAACGACGGCAGCGCGGTCGGCAGCTCCCAATAACCGTCGGCCGAGGGCGCGCCGACCTCCTGCACGCCCTCGGTGAGGAGGATCAGCTTGCCGTCCGAGACGCGGCGCACGGTGCGTTTGATGTCCACCTTGCCGGGCGCCATTCCCTCGACGCGGTATTTCAGCCAGACGTGAAAGCCGCCCTGCGCGCCCGCCACCAAGGTCTGATCGCCGGAGAGCGGAGCGAAGCCGGTGCCGTCGAGCGCGGTGGTTCCGAGCGTGACGCTCCCCATCCCGGCCGGCATGGTGCCGCCGCACCCGACGAGCAGCAGAGAAAAAACCGGGATGAGGAGCGTTCGCATGATCGTCTCCTAGCTCGTCCGCCGGCGACGGAAGAGCAGCCCGCCCATCGCGAGCAGGAGCAGGAGCACGCCCGAGGTGGTCTCGGTGGCGCGGCTGCCGAGCGCGACCGCGCAGCCCGAGCCGCTCTGACCGAGGCTGTTCTGGATCACCTCGGCGTTGTTGGTGACCACGTCGGGCGGACCCTCTTCGCCGACGGTCTGGATCTGCGACGAGGCCGGCAGGTTCGGCGGCGAGAAGCTGGTGCCGGTGCCGTTCGGGTAGCTCACCACCCAGCCGTCGGCGGTCTTGAGCGTGGCCGGCGTGGTGGCCGCGTTGTTCTGACCGAAGAAGCCGCAGTGATAGGTGAGCGTCGCCTGGTGCACGTTGCCGTAATCGGGCAACGAAGCGTTGAAGCTGAACACCGGATCCTTGTTCATGTCCTCGGGCGAGAGCGTGGTGTACAGGCGGGTGAGGTAGGGGAATTGATCGAAGAGCGCGCCCGCCTGCAAGGTCGGCTGCACGATTCGGGTGTCGATGTCGGTCGCCATCATCTGCGGCGCGTAGTTCGGCGCCCAGCCGGCGAAGTCCTGCGGGTTCTGCGCCTGGTCCTGCCCGAGGTAGTAATCGATCTGCTGATAAAACGACTGCGCGGTCACGCCCTGCTGAGCGAGCGGCGCCGGAGCCGGCACGTAGTTTTGCAAGATCGACAGGAGCTGGCTCGAGAAGGTCTGCGCGAACGGCGGCACCGGCCCGCCGCCGAAGTTGCTATTGCTCGGCGCCGTTCCGTAGTTGTGCGCGAACAGATAATCGATGAAGTGCTGGATGTCGGGCTGCGCCGCCAGCTCGGTGTTCGAGCCGAAGCGGCCGGGCGCGTTGAGCAGGTTCTTCATCACCGAGCTCGAGCCGGCGTACTCGGTCACGAACGTATGGCGTCCGGGCGCCTCTTTGGTGGCGCGGATGATCACGTCGTTGTAGTTCTGGCCGGCGTTGTTCCAGTCGATGACCGCGTCGTCGATCACCGTGTGATAGTAGTTGCGCGGGATGGCGCGCCCGGCGCCGAGCATCCACACCTGGATGCCCATGTCGGGCTTGGCGCCGACCGAGGTGAGCACGATCGGAATCATCGGCAGGTCGGAGGCGTAATTCACCACCACCGGCTGAAGATCGCCGGTCGAGTTGCCGCTGTGGAGCTTGAGCGCGAGGAAGAAGGCGCCCGGGTGGATGTAGGGCGCGACGGTGGCGTCGGTCCCGGCGGGCACGAAGTAGTGGTTGTCCGAGAGCCACTGCAGCATCGCGTCCTTCGAGTCGGCCTTGAGCACCGCGTAGTCGTACGGCCCGATCGAAGCCTGAATCACGAGCGGGCTCGGGTCGTGGCTGGTGTCGCCGCCGCTCGCTACTCCCGGCGTCGCCTGGCCGGAGTTGGCCAGGCCGCCGAAGCGCGACGGATCGAACGAGCAGTTGCCCTCGTAGACGCGGTTGAGCTTGTACTTGGGCTGGGTGGTGGCGGTGAGCTGATTGAACAGCTCGTCGGTGCCGAGCTGGAGCGTGGGCACCGACGGCAGCGGCAAGAGCCAGCCGAAGTCGGTGGCGGATCCCTGGTACTGAATCTGGATGTGCGCGGTCACCTGTCCGTTCGACATCGCGAACAGGATTCGCTCGCCCGCCTGCACCACCGGCACCGACGGATCGGGCGGCGTGAAGCAGCCGCAGGCCTGCGCGTCTTTCATCGGGGCGCACAGCGCCAGCGCGGCGCCGCCCACCAGCCCGAGAACCTGCCATCGCCTCCATGCGTTCTTCACGGTGAACCTCCGGGTAGTCTCTGGAGAGCGCCCTATCGCAACCGCCATGCCACGACGGCGCGCTGTGATCTCATGTGGTTAGAAAGGCCGCAGCGACGGAGATCCGCGATCTCGATCCGGGCGGCGACGAAAATCTGAGACGAGCCGCGCGCGCCTAAGGCGAGCAGTCGACGAACGGGCCGGGCAAGAAGGCGAGATTGTCGAGCCACACCGAGTAGGTCGGCTTGCTATCCTGCCAGGTGACCGCGACGTACTGGATGCTCTTCAAGGTGACCGTGCCCACCGACTGGCGCGGCCAATTCGGGTCGCTGCCGTCGAGCGGAATGGTGAGCCGCGTGAACTTCTGGTTGGGCGTGATGAGGTTCTTCGACGCGGAGAAGAGGAAGTAGTTGTTGGTCCCGGCCACCAGATAGACGCGCGGCGAGCTCATGCTGAACATCGGCATGTTGCCGGCGATATCGAGCGTGAGCGTGGTGTAGGGCGACAGATCCCAGCTCGCGTTCTCATCCTTGGGATAGATGAGCCCGGTCGAGGAGCAGTCGGAGTCGAGGCGGATCGAGCTCGTCCCGGTGGTAAAGAGCGTGGTGTCGGAATTCACCGTCACGTTCGGGCTCTGGCACATCGCCGCCGGGTCGATGAACGACCCCCAGCGGGTCACGTCACCCTCGGTGAGCTCGCCGATGTGCTGCGGCGGATTGCCGCCCGGGCAAAGAAAGTTGGCGAGATCGAACCGCGAGAGATCCGGACCGGGCAGGGTGAGATCGGGCGCCGCGTCGGTGGGCCCGTCGAGGCTCATCGGCCGATCGGCGCCGCTGTCCGGCACCGACAGATCGCGGCCGCCGAGATCGCCAAAGGGCAGCCCGCTCACCTCGAACGAGCAGGCGGCGCAAAGAGCGAGCGGCAGGATGAGGAGGGCCCGCATGGAGTGATCCTACACCTTCTTATGGATTCTTGTTATCGGCGCCCGGCGTCGGCATCGAGGAGAACACCCAGTCGGTGTTGGCGTTGTCGGTGTCGGTGCCGTTCGGAAAACGGGACAGCGAGCCGACCTTGGTGTTCGAGTCCTTGGCGGTCGCCGCGGTGCCCTCGACGAGGTTGACGGTCCCGGTCACGCCGGTGATCTTCGCCGCGGTGATCGCGCCCCCGTAGGAGAGCGCGTCGACCAGCTTGCCGGTCGAGGTGTCGATGAGCGCGATTCCGTCGGGGTCGCCGTTCTGGATGTTGCCGGTGAGCGGGATGTGCATGGTGCCCGACGGCAGCACGACCGACGCCGGGGAGATCACCAGATAGCCGAGCGGCCCGAGCGAGCCCGAGAGCGGAAAGCGCGCGTACTCGGTCGAGCTCGAGCCGTTGACCAGCACCACCGCTAAATTGGTGAGACTGGCGGGGGCGTTGTCGCGGTTGTAGAGCTCGATGAACTCGGCGGTGTCGGTGCCGGGCTGATCGTAGTCGACCTCGTTGATGATGAGGTGGCTCGAGGCGGTCACCATCGCGGTCTTGGTCACCGCGGCGAGGGTGGCGGTCACCGTGTCGGTGCCGGCCGCGCCCATCTGCGTATAGGTGAAGGTGCCGGTGAGCTGATCGGCCTTCACCGTCGCGGTCGCCGGCACGGTTCCGGCGACGGTGCTGGTGAGCGCGATCGCGGTGTCCGCGAGCGGCGGGATATCGAGGCTGACGGTCATGGTCAGGGTGCCGCCGATCGCGACCGTGCCCATCTGCGGCTGGAGATCGGTGAGGAGCGGCGTGCGCGCGGGATCGAGCACCTGCACGTGGCCGGTCACGCTCTGGCCGTTCAGGGTGGCGGTGATCGCCACCGACGGATTCGGGTTCACGCCGGTCACGTGGACGGGCACCGACGACCCGCCCATGGGAATGGTCACAGTCGTCAGCGGCAGCGTGAGGTCGGGGGAAGCGGGGGTGCCGGTCGAGAGCGTCACCACCGTCGGGGCCGGCGCCGCGTGGGTGAGCGAGACCAGCAGCGGGCTCGGGATGGTGTCCTTATCGGTGTCGCCGGCGCGGATGAAGCCGTCGGGGCCGAAGGTGGCGAGCCGCGGCGGGCCGAGCACCAGGTCGGCGGCGGTGCGCGGCTCGATCTTGTAGTTGCCGTTTCGAAGCTCGAGGATTCCGGTCACCGTCGCGTAGCCTTCATTGAGCGGCGGCAACGGGAAGGTGCCGGCGGCGAAGAAGAGGTC
>JANWLJ010000035.1 GCA_025450955.1 Polyangium sp. (in: bacteria)
AGCGCTTCGAGGATCATTTCCCTCGGGCGATCTTGGCGCCCCGTTTGCTGCCGAGATGGTAGTGGCGCTTCATCCACGCGTTGGCGATCGCGCGGTTCCGTTTGATCTTCCGCAGCGCCAGCTTCTCGGCGCGCCGCATCGGCACCCGCCGCTTGTGCGCCATCACCCAATCGGTCTGTTCGTTGGTTTCGGTGCGCAGCTCGTCGGTGCGCAGATAGGCGCAGCGCGGCTCGTCGAGGATCGGGGTGGCCTTGAGGTGCCACCACAAGTTGTCGCCGATCTCTTTGAAGTTGAGATAGCTCTCGACGAAGAAATCGATCTTGGCGTTCTTGATCGCGCCGCCCTGATCGTCGGCGCGCAAGCAGCCGTCGTGGATGGTGCCGTCGGGCATGTGGATGCCGGCGAGCTCGGGGATGTAGACGGTGGCGCCGATCGGGATGAGCCGCGGATCGACCGCGATCGAGCGGAACGCCTGAAGCCTGCGCCCCTGCACGCCGGCGCCGAGCGGATCCTGCTTCGGGTCGAGCGTGCGGAAGCAGGTGCCCATTCCGTAGTTGCACTCGCCGGCGTAGTTGAGCACCCGACCGTCGAGCAGGATGCCCGAGCCCTCGAGCTTGAGCTCGTAGACGAACGCCGACGGAAAGCGGCCGATGAAAAATCCCTGCGGGGTGTAGATCGCGGTGTCGTAGTCGAGCCCGGCGTACTCCGACTCGTAGGCGAGCCAATAGAAGGAGAGACGGAAGCCCTCTTTGAGCGAGATCGGATAGCCGCAGCAGGCTTTGATCTTCGGGCGCAGCGGCAGCTTGTCGGGCGCGAGCGCGGCGATCTTGGTGACGTCGCCGGGCGCGCCGCTCTTGGGCGGCTCGGCCTCGACGGCGATGCGGGCCTTCGGCGCCGGCGCGGTCAGCTGCGCGCCGGAGCGCGCAAGCGTGCCGAGCGCGGTCGAGAGCGGCGTCGCCTGCGCGCGCCCGCTCGCCAAAAGGACGACGAGCGCGGCCCCGACTGTGACCGCGACCGGGCCCGCAGACGAAAAGAGGCGGCGCACGCTGTCAGGATACCCGACGAGCGAGCGGCCGGCAATTTGCCGAGCGCGCATGCTACGATGTCGCGCCTGGGCCCCCGCCGAAGAAGGGGCAGGAGCGGAGCGACAAGGATGGGACGTCAGGCGATCTGGACGGCGATGTGGTCCGCGACGGTGAGCGCGGTGATGTTCCTCCTCATGTTCTACGTGGTGGGGCCGCGCCTGACGATGAGCGCGGTGGACGTGCCGCCGCTCCAAGGTCTCTCGCCCGAGCAGGCGCGCGGTCTGCTCGAGCCGCGCGGGCTGCTGTTGGTTCTCGACGGGGAGCGCGCCGAGGCGAGCGTGGCGCCGGGCCCCGTCGCCGAGCAGCACCCGCTCGGCGGCTCGCGCCTGCATCGCGGCGACGAGGTGCACGCCGAGCTCGCGCGCGCGATCCAGTCGGTCAAGGTGCCGAACGTGGCCGGGCTTCTGCCCGACGCGGCGCGCGCGCTGCTCGCGCAGGGCAAGCTCAAGGTCGGCCGGGTGACCGAGGCGACCTCCGACACGGTCGCGCGCGGGCAGGTGGCGAGCGCCAATCCGCCGGTCGGCGGCGACGCGCGTCCCGATACGCTCGTCGATCTGGTGGTGTCGAGCGGGCCGGCCACCCAGCCGGTCCCGTCGGTGGTGGGCAAGCGGCTGTCGACCGCGCGGAACCTCCTCACCCAGGCCGGGTTCGTGGTCGGCTCGACCCGCTACGGCTCGAACGACGACTACGATCAGGGAATCGTCATTCGGCAAAATCCGCCGGCGGGCGCGCAGGCCAGCCCCGGCGTGAAGATCGACCTCACCATCAACGACTGATGCTTCCGCTTTCGGCGTGCGTCGGGCGCGCCGACGTCGGGCGCAAGGCGGAGACCCTGGCGCGCCTCGCGGCCGCGGGGCTGCCGGTGCTCGACGGCGCGGTGATCTTTGCCGACGAGCCGATCGAAGAAGCCGCGCTCCTGAGCGAGCTCGCGCGTCTCGGCGGAGAGGCGTTCGCGGTGCGCTCGTCGAGCCCGGTCGAAGATGTGGCGGGCGCGACCGCGGCCGGCGTGTTTGAGAGCGTGATCGGCGCGCGCGGAGAGAGCGGGGTCGAGGCGGCGATCGCCGAGGTGCGCTCGTCGGCGACGGGCGAGCCGGCCCGCGCCTATCTGTCCGCGCATGGCCTCGAGCCGGCGCCAATGGCGGTCTTGATCCAGCCGCTCGCGCGCGCCGAGCGGCTCGCGGTGGCGTTCTCGGGCGACGATCATTTTCTCGTCGAGGAGCGCCGCTTTGGCGATCCGGAGTGGGGCGACGTGGAGGCGCATCGGGTGGCCCGCGACGATTCCGGCCCGCTCGCGACCTTGCTGCGCGCGATCGAATCCGAGCTCGGCGGGCCGGTCGACGTCGAGCTGGCGCGCTCGGGTGACGCGCTCACCGTGCTTCAGGCGCGTCCGCTCCGGCGTGCGCCTGCCGTCGAGATCGACGCGATCTTTCGGGTGCCGGGGAGCTGGCGCCGCGACGCCGAGCACAACCCGCAGCCGCTCTCGACGGCGCAGGCCGGCCTGGTCGCGCACGTCGAGGCGCTCGGGGTGGGCCGGCGCCAGCTCGTCCTCGGCGGCTATCTGTTCGTCGAGCGCGCGCCGGGCCGGAGCCTCGCGCCGATCCCGGTCGGCGAGCTGGCGCGCCGCTTCGCCGACGAGGTCGCGCCCGATTGCGCCGCCCAGCTCGCCGCGGTCGAGGGCGAGGCTTCGCTCGCCTCTGCGCTCTCCGCCTACGCGCACGTCTATCGCCGCTACGTCGCCGAGGTCGGGCCCGCGCTCGCCCGCGCGCGCACCGAGCTCGATCAGCTCCTGCGCATGAACCTCGGCGAGCCGCTCGCCCAAAACGGCGCGCTCCTCGGCGGGCTCGGCGGCCAGACCGTCGAGCGCGACCAGCTCCTTTGGCAAATCGGCCGCCTCGCCGAGGATGACGAACGGCGACGCGCGCTCCTCGACGAGCACCGGGCGCGCTTCGGCGCCAGCGCGCCGGCCTGGGACGTGGCGGTCCCGCCCGACGACGAAGCCGAAGCGCGCGTGCTCGCGGTGGCCGCGGGGCTGGCCCGCGATCCGCGTTCTCCGTCGGAGCGGCATCAGCTCGCCCTCGCCCGCGCTGACGAGGCGGCGCACGCGCTGCTCGAGCGGCTCGATCGAATGGCGCGCCGCGCGTTCAAGGCGCTCCTGGCCCGCGCGCGCGAGGCGCTGCCGATCGCCGAGGACGACGATCTGCTCTTCTTCCGCGCCCAGCGCGCGGTGCGGCGGGCGCTCGTGCGGCTCGGCCGCCGCCTGGTCGCGCGCGGCGCGCTCGACGACCAAGACCAGATCTTCGAGCTGCCGCTTCCGCTCTCCGAGCAGCTCGATGAGGGAGCCGAGCCCGACCCGTCGCTGCGGGCGATCGCGGCCCGCGAGCGAGCGGCGCAGGCGCGCGCGCCGCGCCTGACTCCGCCCGACGCCATCGACGCCGGCGAGCCGCGCCATCTCCGGCCGCACGGCCGCGCGATCCTCCGCGGCCATCCGACCGCCGGCCACGCTCGCGGCCGCGCGGTGATCGTGCGTTCGCTCGCGGACGCGCCCACCACGCTGCCTTTCGACGCGATCCTGGTGGTGCCCGCGATCCTGCCGTCGCTCACCTATCTCTTGCCGGCGGCGCGCGCGCTCGTGACCGATCACGGCGGCGCCACCTCGCACGGCGCCACCCTCGCCCGCGAATACGGCGTGCCGGCGGTCCTCGGCACCGGCCGCGCCACCTCGATTGCCGATGGCGCCGAGCTCTACGTCGACGCCACCTCGGGCCGCGTCTACCTTCTCTGATTTCGGACGAGCCGTTCGATCAGGGAGTGGGCGGCGCGGCAGCGACGGTGGGTTTGGCCGGGGGCGCGCGCGAGGGGAGGGTGCCGGGCGTGGTCCAGCGCCGGTAGCCGCGCCAGAAGCTGTACTGGTCGCAGTCGTGGCGGGAGTAGAAATCCATCACGTCGGCCCACGAGGTGCCGGTCGCCTGAGCGTCGTGGATCTCGCGCCAGGGCGCGAAGCTGCACACCTTGCCCTTGGGCGGCGCGTGCCCGAGCGAGGTGCGCTCCTCGAGCAGCACCTGCGACGGCTGAAGCCGGCTCACGTAGTAGTAGCCGAGCGGCGAAAGCTCGAGCACCTCGACCTTCTTCACCGTCAGCGACGCGTGTGGGTGCCACAAACATTCGGTGCGCTCGATCGTCTCGCCGGGCGCGATCGCGATCGCGTCGTGGGTCATCGCGCCCATGCTCCTGCACTTCTCGGGATGGGCGACGGCGGTGACCACGTGATAGGCGAGCGGCCGCTGGGTCTTGTTGGTGATCTCGAGGATCAGGTGCTCGTAGCGGAACCCCTGTCCCGAGGGCGTGGTCGCCCACTCCTTCTTGACGGTGGTGGCGAGCCGCAGGTGCGCGGTCTCGAGCACGCCGTGTTTGTCCTTGAGCGTGCGCGGCGTCGCGAGGTCGAGCGAGTAGGCGTTCGGCTGCGCCAGCGCGTCGACGGAGATCGGCGCGACGCCGTAGGTCTTGGCGTCGTCTTCGAGCTGCGCTTTGTAGAAGCCGGGGGTGAAGCGGAGGATGCCCTCGACGGTGGCGGCGGTCGACGGCGGCGGCGGAGGCGGAGGAGGAGGCGGCGGCGCGCTGCCCCAGAACCGCGAGCCGGCCAGCGCCACCACGATCAGCGCCGCGCACACGCCGAGGCCGATCGCCAGCCGGGCGTCGGCGGAGAGCCCCTTCTTGGCGGGCGGCACGGTCCTACGTTATCGATCGCCGCGGAAGGTGGCAACTCTCTCGCGCCGCCTACATCCACCGCTGGCTCGTACATTGCCAGCCCGCGCGCGATGTCTTTTAATCAGAGATCGACGTGTCCGCAGGCCGCTTCCCCACCAGGCTGCAGTTCGCGCTCGTCGCCGCGCTTCTGTGCGGCGCGCCCTCGGCGCACGCCGATCGCATCGACGATCTGTCGCGCGCGCTCACCCGCGACCCGAGCTGGCGCGTGCGGCTTCAGGCGGCGGTGGTGCTCGGCAAGCTCGGCGATCGGCGCGCGGAGCCGGCGCTCGTCGAAGCGCTGCGCGATTCGAACGAGACGGTGCGCGGGCTCTCGGCGCAGGTGCTCGGCGATCTCGGCGACCTGCGTGCGCGCGGTCCGCTCGAACGGGCGCGCCGCGACGGCAGCTCGTTCGTGCGCGACAAGGTGCGGGTCGCGCTCGCGCGCCTTTGCCCGCCTGCGCCGCCGATCGCGCGGCCGCAGCCGGGGCTGGTTCACGTCGAGGTGGGCGGCATCGGCGCCAAGGTGCGCCACACCCCGCCCGAGCTGACCGCCAAGCTGCGGGTGCTGCTCACCCGCGACCTCGCCCACACCCCGGGCGTGACGCTCGACGGCGCGCCGATGAGCGGCTTCGTGATCGACAGCGCGATCACCAACCTCGCGCGCCGCACCGACGGGCCGTACATCGAGATCTCGTGCGAGGTGAGCCTGGTGGTCGGCCGCCTGCCGTCCAAGGCGATGGTGATGATGACCTCCGGCGGCGCCACCGTGCAGACCGCGCGGGTCGGATTTCGCCCGTCGCAGGAGCTGATGATGCAAGCCGACGCGCTCGAGGGCGCGGTGACGAGCGCGCACGAGAACCTGGTCGCGTTCTTGCGCAGTCAGCAGCCGCCCACCGCTGGAAGAAACGCCCGTCGCTGACGTAGGTTCGGCCATGGGCTACGTCCCTTATTACCTGCTGTTCTTCGTCGCTGCGTGGGCGTTCGCCTATCCCTGGCTGCTGCTCGCGGTAGGCGCGATCTTTCTCTTCCGGCGTTTTTTGCCGGACACGTTTCTGCTGGTCAAGCACGCGCGCCGGGTG
>JANWLJ010000036.1 GCA_025450955.1 Polyangium sp. (in: bacteria)
CGCGTGCTTGCGCGACAGCGACGGATCGTCGAACACCAGATCGTTGTCGACGGCGCGCCCGACCGCGAGCACCCCGGGCGGCAGGCTGAAGACCCGCCCGTCGAACGGGCCACCCTCGGCGATGAGCCGCATCCCGCCGGGCTGCGCCAGGGCCGGGGGCGCGACGATCGGCGCCACCGCCTCGGTCGGCATCACCGGCTCGATCGCGATCCGGAACTCAGCGAGATCGATCCGCGTCGACGCTCCGATCGCGGTCGGCGCGGTGATCCGCACCCCGTTGACCAGCACCCCGTTCGAGCTGCCCTCGTCGATGATGCAGGGCCGCCCGTCCTGAATCACCACCCGCGCGTGCCGCCGCGACACGCTCGCCGACGGCAAAACGAGCTGCCGATCGGCGTCGCGCCCGACCGTGAGCTCGCCGGCCTCGATCTCGAAGTGGCCGATCTCGCGGCCGTCCCGATCGAACGCGCTAATCCGCCACAAACCGCTTCACCTTCCTCATCAGCGGAACGTCGACGGGGGCGCCCCCTCGGCCCACGCCGGCACGTGCCCGGTCGCGGCGAACCGCCCACCCGTCTGATCGGGCTTGAAGGTGAAGATCGGATGCAGGGTCGGTCCCTCGCCGGGATCGCCGGGGCGCACCTCGGTGATCTCGCCGACGCGCAGCTCGCCGCTCGCGCCGCGGGTCAGGTGCACGATCAGGCTCACGCCGCGCCCGAGCTCGTCGGCGAGCACCGGAGCCGCCGGCGCCTCGACCGCCAGGCGCGCCAGCGACTCGAGCCGGCCCAGCGCCTCGCGCGGCGATCCCGCCTGCACCGCGCAGAGCGCGCCGTCGGTGCCGCCGGCGAGCGCGCCGATGAGATCGAGCGCGTCGGCGCCGCGGAGATCGCCGACCACCAGCCTTTCGGGCTTGAGCCGAAGCGCCGCGTGCATCGCGTGGCGCAGCCCGGCGCCGCGCCCGACCAGCGGAATCCACGGCCCCTCGCCGAGCTCGAGCTCCTCGGCCTCCTCGACGCTCACCACCCGCTCGCCCGACTCGACGAGCCCGCGCGCCATCGCCGCCAGCACCGTCGAGCGCCCCGAGCCGGCAGGCCCGGAGACGAGCACGTTCTTGCGCGCCTTGAGCCCGAGCTCGAGGAAGTCGGCCATGCCTTGCGACAAGATCCCTTCCCCGACGAGATCGGTCAGGTGAAGCAGGTTCCGCCGCGGCCGGCGAATCGTCACCGACGGTCCACGCGCGGCCAGAGGCGGCAGCGCGCAGGTGAGGAGCAGCCCGCCGTCGATGCGCGCCTCGAGGAGCGCGCCGTTCGATTGCGCCGCCGCCAGCTCGCCCGCGCGGCCCGCCCGCTGCAGCAACCGCTCGACCGCTCGGGTCACCGCGTCGCCCGACGAGAACCACTTCTGTCCGAGCTCGCGCGACCCGCCGCGGTCGACGAAGATCCGATCGTGCCGCGGGATCGCGATCTCGCGCACGCTGTCGTCGGCGAGCAGCTCCTCGAGCGGCCCGGTGCCGACGGTCTCGGCCACCACGTCTTTGAGCAGCGCGTCGGTGTCGACGCCCGGCGGAAGCGATCCGTCGGAGCTGAGCTGCTCCAGGAGATCGGAGGCGGTGTTCTCCGCCCGCGACCAGAGATCCTCTTCGGCGGTGGTGTCGTGCGCGCCGCTGGCGATGCCCAGGCTGGCGCACAGTCGCGTCGACAGCTCGCGCATCACCTCGGTGAGCTTGGCGCGCCTGCCTTCGTCGACGGAGATCGACAGGACCGGCGCAGCGGGCCGCCGGGCGGGCGCGGGCGTGGGCGCAGGCAGCGGACGCGCCGGCGCAGGGGCGGGCGCAGGTCGCGCCGCGACGGGCGGCGTGGCCACCACCGCCGCCGGAGTCGGCCGCGGCGCCGCGGTCGGCCGCGCGGCCGGCAGATCCTGACGTGACACCGGCGCGGGCACCGGACGCGCCGTGACCGGGCGCGGCGCAGGCGCGGGCGACGGAGGCAGCGGCGCCGGCTGGCGCGCCACCGCGACGTCCACCGACGACGGACGGGCGGGCCGCGGCGGCGCGACCGGCTCGGGCGGCGGCGGCATCTCGTCCTCGTCGTCGGAATCCGGCGCGTCATGCGCGCCGTGCGCATCGGCGCTCTCGTCCTCGTCGTGCGCGGCGTCGTAGTCGGCGCTCGGCGCGCGCCTGGGCGGCGGCGGCGGCACCGTCGGCTTGCCGCGGAGAGGCGGCGGCGGCTCGTCGGCAGGCGGCCCCGCCTGCGCCGACGCACCCAGCTCTTCAATCGAGAGGATGAAGTCGCCGATGTAGATCTTGTCCGAGCCCTTGACCACCAGCGGGCTGGTGATCTTGCGCCCGTTCACGTAAGTCCCGTTGGTGCTCTTCAGGTCGACGATGATGAACTTGCCGTCCTTGAGCACGATTCGCGAGTGACGCTTGGAGACATTGCCCTTGGGCAGGATGATGTCGTTGCCCTGGACGCGACCGATCGTCACCTCGGGCTTGTCGAACTCCAGGCGTTTCTGCTCTCCGCCCTTTTCATTCACCACAATCGCGAACATGTAGCGGTCTCCTCGGGCGCTCGCCGATGGGTAACCCGCCGTAACTCTACGAAAGGAGACAAGGACCGGTCAAGTAATTAACGCTCATCTATAGATGCGGCGCTCTCCTTGTTGACCGGCCCGGTCCGTGGCAGCCTCGGGCCATGCGAAACGCCCTCCTCTCCTCTTCGCTCCTCGGCGCCCTCCTCGTCACCCTCGGCGCTCCCTGTGCGATCGCCGCTCCCGCCCGCGGCCGCTACTACGTGGTGGTGCGCGGGGTCGACGAGGCCAAAGGGATCTCGAGCGGCATCGGCGACGAGGCCAAGGCGCTGTTTCTCGACGAGCTCAAGCGCCACCCCGAGCTCACCCTCGATCCGCCGCCCGGCCTGCCGACCGAGCCCGAGGCGATGGTCAAGGAGCTCAAGCGCAGAAAGGTGCGCGCCTTCGAGCTCACCTTGAAGATCCTCGAGGTCGATCGCGCGCTCAACCCGCCGCCGCCCGGCAAGCAGTTCCAGGTGCTGGTGCGCGGCATCAAGCTGGCGGTGATCGGCGACACCCTGCCGGAAAAAATCCTCGCCATCGGCGGCGACGGCGAAGCCCAGATCGGCCAGGAGGTCGGCAAGGAGGCCGACCTCGCCAAAGAGGGCAAGTCGATCCTGCTCGACTGCACCAAGCAAGCGATCAAACAGGCGGTCGATATGACCATCGCCAAGCTCGACCTCGCCGCCAAGCCGGCGCACGCCCACAAACGCCACCACAAAAAGATCTGACCATCATCAGCGCCACCGCCGCCCCGACCAGCCCCGCTCTTCCAATCACCGAGGGTCACTCGACGGCAAACGTGAAGAGCAGATCGCTGTGCCGTAGCGAGAGGCAGGATTCAGTTACGCGATGAATTCCTCATTTCAGGTCAGGTGATTGAGGAGCGCTTCGGCGATTTGCGGGGTGGGGAGGCCGAGCTGATGGCGAAGCGTCGGCGGGAGCTCGCGCCGGGCTTCGGTTCGCAGGCGGGCGCGCTCGTCGTCGAGAGCGGCCGAGACCTGGGCGCGCTCGCGCGGATCGAGGCGCGAGGCGCACCAGTCGCGGATGGACCAGGCGAGCTCGGCATGGCGTAGCTCGTCGTCGGCGATGGGGCGCATGGCCGCGCGGAGCTCCGGGTCGACGGCGGCGCGCGACTGCCAGGCCGCGGTGAGCGCGCCGAAGCTCTCGCGAATGCAGCCCTCGCGCGCATTTTCGATCGCGAGCGCGAGGAGGCTGCGGCGCGCAACAGGCGCGATCGCGAGGGCGCGGGGCTTTGCACCGCGGGCGCGTGCGAGAGCTCCAAGCACGCGGGCGTGCCGGATTTCGTCGCTGGCCGCGCGCGTCGCACCGTCGAGGAGCGCCGCCGGAGCGCGCTGGTGGCGCAACTCGGAGCGGAGCCGGCGGAAGGCGACGATCGAGGCCGCCTCGAGATGGGCCGCGCGCGCGAAGTATTCGCCGATTTCGCCGTCATTGCTCGATTCGATGTCGCGCAATCCGGCGGGGCGCCTGCCGCCGACGCAGTACGGGATCACGTCACAGTCGACGGCGAGCGCGCCTCCGTCATTGACGTTCGCCGCGCAGGCGAGCACCAGCGACTGGCTGCCGAACTGCGGGCCGCCCTGCTGTTGCGCCGCCGCGATGCAGAGGTTATCGCAACCTGCGTCGTCGATACCACCGTCGAGGATTGCGTCGACATGAGTCGATGGCAGGCAACGGCCCATCCCATCGCCACGATTCGCGTCGAAGAGCGCCGAGGCATCGCGCGGAGGGAACGATGGCGGCGCGCAGGCGCCGAGCGGAAGCGCGGCCACCAGCGCGCCACGAAAGAGCTGCCGAAGGAGGTCGCGCTTCATCATTCGATATTACCGGTTTCGTCGAATATTGCGCCGGTGGTTAGCTCGGCGCGGGGCGGTCGGGTTTGCGCGCGACCACGCGCCAGGTGGGCGGGAACATCAGCCACGGGCGCACCAGCCGGCGCGCTTCGACGGTGAGGCCCGACTGGCGAAGGACGGTCGCGTACTCGGCGGTGTGGCGAAAGTCCTGCACCACCGCGCGCCCGCCCGGTTTGAGCACGCGCGCTACCTCGCGCAGCGCCCTTCTCCGCTCGTCGGCTTGATATAAATTGTGAAGGCACAGGCTCGAGATCACCGCGTCGAAGCTGCCGTCGGGAAACGGCATCGCGAGCGCGTTTCCGCAGATGAGCGCGACGCGATCGGTGAGCCCTTCGAGATCCACGTTCGCTTGCGTCGCCGCGGCGCGGTTGCCCGAGAGATCTTGCGCGTTCCAGAGGTCGAGGCCGACCGCGCGGCCGTGGCCGAGGCGCCGGGCGGCCTCGATGACGAGTAGCCCGCGGCCACAGCCGACGTCGAGCACGCGCTCGCCACCGTCGAGCGATGCGCAGTCGACGAGCAACCTGGCGGCGATGCGCTTGCCGGCGAGGCTCGTCCATAACATCGCGAGCGCTTCGGCGAAGCAGATGAGACAGGTGAGCGCCGCCGCCTCGGGAAGCGGCTTCGGCAGGTGATGCCGGCCGAAGAGAAACAGGAGCCCGGCGCCGAGTGACGCGAGCGCCAGATTGCGCACCACGCCCGGCGCATCGATCCCGTAGCTCGCGCTCGCCATCGGCCGATGTTCCTCGAAGCGCGCAGCCGGCGCAACGGCGTGGCGACCGGGCGGCCGCGTGCTACCCTGGCGAGGAGCCCCTCGGTGGCGCGATGAAGAGTGCTGTTTTTCTGCTCTCGGTTTTCTGGCTCGCGCTGCCGGCGCGCGCGCAACAGATCGCGCCCGGAAAGATCCTGGTGCGCTATCGCGTGCCGCGAGCGAGTCGCGGCGCGGTGCGGCTCGGGAGCCAGTCGGCGCGCGCGCTCCGGCGGGTCGGCGCGACCGAGCTCGTCTCGGTGCCGGGCGCGGGTCCGAGCGAGATTGCCGCGCTCGCGGCGCGGCTGGCGAACGATCCCGACGTCGCGTGGGCCGAGCCCGACTACGTGCGCCACCGGCTCGGCGCCGGCGTCGCGCCGAACGATCCGCGTTATCCGGATCAGTGGGCGCTGCCGATGATCCGCGCGCCGCAGGCCTGGAGCCGCACCACCGGATCGACCGCGGTCACCGTCGCGGTGCTCGACTCGGGGGTGCTGCCCCATCCCGATCTCGCCGCGCGGCTGCAGGGCGGCTACGACTTCGTGAGCGATCCGCAAAACGGCGGCGACGGCGACGGGCGCGACGCCGATCCCACCGATCCCGGCGACTCGAGCGAAACTTCGTCGGCGCTGCACGGGCTGCACGTAGCCGGCATCCTCGGCGCGATCGCCAACAACGGTCTTGGAGTCACCGGCCTCGACTGGAGCTGCCGGGTAGAGCCGGTGCGCGTGCTCGGGGTCAACGCAGGCACCGGGGTCGACTCCGACATCGCCGACGCGATCCGCTGGGCCGCGGGCCTGTCCGTCGATGGAGTACCCGACAATCCGAATCCGGCGCAGGTGATCAATCTGAGCTTCGGCGGCGCCGGGCTGAGCCAGACCATGCAGGCCGCGGTCTCCGACGCGATCGCCCAGGGCGTGACGGTGGTGGCGGCGGCGGGAAATCTCGGCATCGACGCCGCGGGCGATTCGCCGGCCGCGCTCGACGGGGTGATCACCGTCGGTGCGGTCGACCCGACCGGGCAGCGCGCCTCCTACTCCAACTACGGGCCGGTGGTCGCGCTGATGGCGCCGGGCGGCCTGATGATGAACGACGACAGCGGCCACTCTGAAGGCGTGCTCTCGACGATGGAGCTGCCCGGGGTCGGGTTCACCTACGTCTATCTGGCCGGCACCTCGCAGGCGACGCCGTTTGTCGCCGGCGCGGTCGCGCTGATGAAGGCGGTCTATCCGTCGATGACGCCGGCCGAGGCGCGCAAGCTCCTTCAGCTCAGCGCCGATCCGATCGCGCGCTGCGCCGATCCCGACGATCCGACGAAGGCCGGCTGCGGCGCGGGTCTGCTCGACGTCGACGCGGCGCTGGTGCTCGCCGCCACCGAGGCCGACTGCACGCCCGCGTGCGGCGACGGCCTGTTGTGCAGCGCCGGGCAGTGCGTGAGCGCGACCTCGCTCGGCGGACCCGGCACCGTCGACAATGTCACCATCGGCGGCTGCACCGCGTCGGGTGCGGGGTCGTCGCGCGGAGGCGCAGGCGCGCTCGTGCTCCTCGCTCTGCTCCTGGTTGCCTCGAGAGCTTCCATCCGCTATAAGTCGCGCGATGCCCAAGATCACCTTTGAGCGCGAGCAGCGCGTCGTCGAGATCAAGCCCGGCCAGACGCTGCTTCAGGCTGCCGATCAGGCGGGGATCGATCTGTTCCGCGGGATGTGGCCGGGCCTGCACTGCAACCGGATGAAGGGTTGGTGCAACCGCTGCAAGGTCTGGGTGACGCCGGAGACGCCGCAGGCGATCAATCCGCCGACCGCGAAGGAGCGCTCGCCGCTGCGGCTCAACGGCCGCGTGCACGGCTCGCTCCGGCTCGCCTGCCAGGTGCAGGCGCAGGGCGACGTGGTGGTTCACACCCGCGTCGGCGGTCCCGAGGTCGCCGGCAACACCGACTGGCCCGACACCGACGAGCCGACCAAGTGGAAAGAGCGCTGGGAGAAGCGTCACGAAGGCAAGGGCGGCGCCGCCGAGCCGGACGAAGAGGCCGAGGCGGAGGGCTGAGCTGTGGCGCGGCGAGTCGCGGTGACCGGCCTGGGCGCGGTGACCGCGCTCGGCGCCGATCTGCCCGCCCTCGAGCGCGGGCTGCGCGCCGGCACCTGCGGCGTGCGCGACCAGCTGACCCTGTTCGACACCACCGGTTTTCGCTCCGGGCTCGCCGCGCAGGCGCCCGATCCCGCGCCGCCCGTCGACGAAGCGCTGCTCGCTAACGTCTCCCGGCCCGATCGCTTCGGGCTCCAGGCGGCCTTCGAAGCGGTCGCGCACGCGGGGCTTACGCGGCGCGAGCTCGAGCGGGCGGCGGTGCTGTTCGGCACCGGCACCGGCGGCGCGGCGGTGACCGAAAAGTATTTCCGGATGCTGCACGCGCCCGCCCACGACGGCGACAGCCCACCGCCGGCGACGATGCTGATTCCGCATCAGCCCTCATCGGTGACCGATCTGGTAGCGCGCCACCTCGACGCGCGCGGGCCGCGCACCACCATCATGACCGCCTGCTCCTCGTCGGCGACCGCGATCGGTTACGCCGCCGATCGGATCCGGCTCGGCCACGTGCAGGTCGCGCTCGCGGGCGGCGCCGAGGGATTGTGCTCGCTCACCTACGCCGGCTTCAACTGCCTGCGCGCGACCTCGCCCGTGCGCTGCCGGCCGTTCGCCGGCGATCTGTAGGGGCTCTACCTCGGCGAATGCGGTGCGGTTCTGGTGCGCGAGGACGAAGGGCTCGCGCGCGCCCGCGGCGCCACCATCTACGC
>JANWLJ010000037.1 GCA_025450955.1 Polyangium sp. (in: bacteria)
CCCCTCGGTCGAGCTGATCGAAGGCGACGTGATGGATCCGGCCGCGGTGCGCCGCGCCGTCGATGGCTGCGATCACGTGATCCATCTCGCCTCGATCGCCGGCGTCGACACGGTGATGAAGATGCCGGCGCTCACCATGCGCATCTCGCTCCTCGGCACCGCCAACGTGCTCGACGCCGCGCTCGACGGCGGCCGCTGCAAACGCTTCATCGATTTTTCGACCAGCGAGGTGTTCGGCCGCTACGCCTATCACGTCACCGAGTGGGATGTCTCGACCATCGGCGCCGTCGGTGAGGCGCGCTGGACCTACGCGGTCGCCAAGCTCGCCACCGAGCACCTGGCGATGACCTATCACCGCCAACACGGATTTCCGGCGGTGGCGGTGCGGCCGTTCAACATCTACGGCCCGCGCCAGGTCGGCGAGGGCGCGGTGCACCACTTCATCGTGCGCGCGCTCCGGGGCGAGCCGCTCGAGATTCACAACGACGGCTCTCAGATCCGCGCCTGGACCTATATCGACGACATCCTCGACGCGGTCGAGCGGGTGCTCACCGACGAGCGCGCCGTCGGCCACTCGTTCAACATCGGCAACCCGCGCTCGACCGTCACCATTTACAACCTGGCGCGCGAGATCGTCCGGCTCTCCTCGTCGGGCTCGCCGATCGTTCACGTCGAGTGGGATCACCCCGACGTCGAGCTGCGCGTCCCGTCGGTGGGCAAGGCCAAGGAGCTGCTCGACTGGTCGGCCCAGGTCGATCTGGAAGAGGGCCTGCTCCGCACCATATATTGGTATCGCTCCCGCAAATGACCCACGACGTGATCGTCTCCGCCGAGAAGCTCGAGAAGGTGTTCGCGCTCGGATTTTTGCGCAAGAAGGTGCGCGCGGTGCGCGAGGTCAGCTTCGAGGTGCGCCGCGGCGAGATCTTCGGCTTCCTCGGTCCGAACGGCGCCGGCAAGACCACCACCTTGAAGATGCTGATGGGCCTCATCTTCCCCACCGCCGGCACGGCGCGCATCTTCGGCGAGCCGGTGCCGTCGATCGCGGCCAAGCGCCGCCTCGGCTTTCTCCCCGAGAACCCGTACTTCTACGACTATCTCTCCGGCGAGGAATTGCTCGATCTCATGGGCCGGCTGTTCGGCCTTGGCCGCGCCGAGCGCAAGCGGCGCGCCGGTCTGCTACTCGAGCGGGTCGGCCTCGGCCGCGCCGGCGCCAGGTCGATGCCGCTCAGAAAATATTCCAAGGGCATGCTCCAGCGCCTCGGCATCGCCCAGGCGCTCATCAATGATCCGGAATTGGTGATCCTCGACGAGCCGATGAGCGGCCTCGATCCGATCGGCCGCAAAGAGATCCGCGATCTCATCCGCGAGCTGAAGGACGAGGGCAAGACGGTCCTGTTCTCCACCCACATCCTCTCCGACGTCGAGCTGATCTGCGATCGGGTGGCGATCGTGGTCGGCGGCCGCCTCCGCGACTCGGGCCCGCTCGATCAGCTCCTGTCGCCGCGGCTGCTCCACACCGAGGTGGTGCTCGAAGCCGGCGGCCAGAAGGAGGCGGTGCGGCTCGCGCCCGAGCTCGACGTCGACGAGGCGCTGCGCCAGGCGCTCGCCGCCGGCAAGAAGGTGGTCGCGGTGACGCCGCGCCGCGAGTCGCTCGAAGATCTGTTCGTCCGCGAGGTCGAGTCGGGCGACGTCGGCGCCGGCGCCGAGCATCAAACACCGCGCGAGGCCGCCTCGTGATCGGCCGCATCGTCGCCATCTCGCTCAACACCTTCCGCGAGGCGATCCGCAACAAAGTTCTCTACTCGCTGCTCTTCTTCGCGGTGCTGCTGATCGCCTCGGCGCTCGCGCTCGGTCAGATGTCGCTCCACGAAGAGGCGCGGGTCACCGTCGACCTGGGCCTCGGCGGCATCGCGCTCTTCGGCGTGCTGATCGCGATCTTCGTCGGTGTGAACCTGGTCTACAAAGAGCTCGACAAGAAGACGGTCTTCTCGCTCATTCCGAAGCCGATTCACCGCTTCGAATTCATCCTCGGCAAGTTCGGCGGGATGGTGCTGACCCTCGCGGTGCAGATCGCGATCATGAGCGCGGTGCTGTTCGCGATCCTCCGCCTGCAAGGCAGCCCGATAGGCGGCGCGGTGGTGCGCGCGATCGTGCTCATCTTCGTCGAGGTGGTGGTGGTGACCGCGATCGCGGTCTTGTTCTCGAGCTTCTCGTCGCCGTTTCTCTCCGGCGCCTTCACCCTCGGGATGTTCGTGGTCGGCCGCTCGCTGCCCGAGCTGCGCGAGCTCATCACCAAGCTCCACGAGGTCGCGCTGCGCGACGTGCTGTGGGCCTCGACGCGTCTTCTGCCCGATCTGCACATCTTCTACGTCTCGGGCTCGATGCTAAATGGCCAGTACGCGACGGTCCATCGCGTCTACGTCGACTGGAGCTACGTCGCCACCGCGTCGATCTATGGCCTCGGCTACGCCGCCTGCGCGCTGGTGGTCGCGATCCTGCTCTTCTCCCGTCGAGACTTCGTATGAAGCGGCGGGTGGCGCGCATCCTCGCGCTCATCGCGATCGCGCTCGCGATGGTGACGGTGCGGGTGGTCTGGTCCTCGCGCGGCGAGTGGCGCGCCGCCTGCGCGTCGAGCGGCGAAGAGCACCTCGCCCACCTCGGCCGCGCCGCGCGCCTCTACGCGCCCGGCAATCCCTATTCGCGCCGCGCCACCGAAGAGCTCGCCACCCTCGGCCGCGCCGGCGGTCCCGACGCGCTCGCCGCCTGGCGCGAGGTGCGCTCGTCGATCCTCGCCACCCGTTCGATCTACACTCCGCACCGCGCGCTCCTCGACGAGGCCAACCGCGAGATCGCCTCGCGCATGGCCGCCTCCGAGACCGACGCGCGCGGCCCCTATCCGGTTCGCCGCGCCTGGCACGCCGCGCGGCTCGCCGAAGACGACGCTCCGAGCGTGGGCTGGAGCTTGCTCGCGCTCTTCGGCCTCGCCGCCTGGGTCGGCTCGGCTTTCGGATTCTTCTGGCGCGCCATCGACGACCAGGATCGCCTGCGCCGCCGTCCCGCGATCGCCTGCGCCGCCGGCATCGCCGTCGGCCTGGTTCTCTTATTTCTGGGGCTGGCGCGCGCATGACCTTTCGCCTGTTTCTCGTCGGAGATGATGACGTGCTCGACGTGCTCGCCGAGCTGTCGCGCCATCTCGACTACTTCGAGGTCTCGCGCCTCGACGAGCTGCCCGAGGTCGCGCTCGGCCCGCACGATCACGTCCTCATCGCGACCCACAACGAGGCGGTCGGCCTGTCGCTGCTCGCGCAGGTGCTCGGCTCGGGCGCGCCCGGCTTCGCCGGCGTGGTGCCGGACCTCGAGGGCGACTCGCCCGGCGCGCGCGCGATCACCGCCGCCGCCGAGCTGATCTCCGCGCTGCACGATCGCCGCTGAATTTGCGTTCGCCTGCACCACCCGGTGCATTGATTATCTCCCCGAAATCTGGTTTCTTTCGTCACCGGTTCGAGCGCCGGCTGCACGCGGGGGTGCAGAGGCGGCAGGTTGGTGACGTGCTTACGTAGACTTCACCGCGGCCCGCTGCTTGCAATCACGCGCTCGGCCAAGGGGAGGATGCCTACGAATGGATTTCAGCCGCACCGTCGAGAAATGGGCCGCGAGCACCGCGCGCGCCGCCTGGCCGTTGGTCAAGCTCTACAACACCAAGTTCGAAAAGCCCGCGCCGCAGCCGAAGTGGGCGCCGGCTCCGCTGCTCAAGCGCCGCGAGCGCAGCTTTCCCCAGCTCGGCTGGCCGCGTGAAACCGATTCACTCTGTCCGCGCTGCGTGAAGGAAACGCGCGAGGCGATCCTCGACGGCAAGACCGATCTGCGGGTGCTCATCGACGGCAAGCCGGGCGAGATCAAGGCGCACATCGTCGAGGAGAACGGCCAGATCGTGATGAAGAAGTCGTGCGAAAAGCACGGCGAGTTCACCGATCTGATCGCGCTCGATCCGGCCTGGCTGGCGCGCATCGAGCGGCTCTATCCCGGCCGCGACTTCAAGGCGCCGCCCACGCCGCTGCGCGAGCACGGCTCGTCGTCGATCCAGTTCGGCCGCGGCTCGGTGCTCACCGTCGACCTGACCAACCGCTGCAACATGATGTGCGATCCCTGCTTCATGGACGCCAACCAGGTCGGCTTCGTCCACGAGCTCGGCTGGGACGACGTGAAGAAGATCCTCGACGACTCGATGTCGATCGAGCCGCGCCGTCAAATGTCGGTGCAGTTCTCCGGCGGCGAGCCGACGCTCAGCCCGTTTTTCCTCGAAGCGATCAAGTACGCGCGCGAGATCGGTTATTTCGCGGTGCAGTGCGCGACCAACGGGCTGCGCTTCGCGCAGGAGCCGGGCTTCGCCAAGCAGGCGAAGGAGGCGGGCCTGCGAATGGCCTATCTCCAGTTCGACGGGATCGGCAACGAGGCCAACTCGCACCGCAAGATCGGCAACCTGTTCGACGTCAAGCTGCGCGCGATCGAGGAGCTCGCGGCCGCCGGCATCGACGTGATCCTGGTGGTCACCGTCGTCAACGGGATCAACAACGATCAGGTCGGCAAGATCATCAACTTCGCGATCGAGAACCCAGAGAAGATCACGGTGGTCAGCTTTCAGCCGGTGTCGTTCACTGGCCGCGACGAGGACATCGACGACGAGACCCGCAAGAAGCAGCGCTACACGCTTTCGCACCTCGCCTACGACGTCAAGGCGCAGACCGGCATCACCGAGCCGATGCGCGACTGGTTTCCGCTCTCGGCGCTCGGGCCGTTCTCCGATCTCGTCGATCACCTGATGGGCAAAGACGCCGACTGGGGCGCGATGAAGTGCGGCTGCCATCCGAACTGCGGCATCGGCACCATCCTCATGGTCAACAAGCGCACCCATCAAATGGTGCCGCTCACCCAATTCCTCGATATCGAGGGGCTGCTCGAGGACATCGGCGTCATCACCGACGGCAATCAGGGAAAGAGCATGACCGTCGCGCAGCTCGGCGTGGCGCTGCTCAAAAACTACAAGCCGGACGAGGCGCCGCCCGGTTACGGCTTCAATGAAATGATGAAGCAGCTCCTGTCGCAGTCGGGCGCGCGCGGCCAGGCGATCGGCGAGTACGAGACCGACGCGCACGAGTTCGAGTGGCGCGTGCTGTTCGTGGCGGGGATGTGGTTTCAGGATCTGTTCAATTACGATTTCCGCCGCACCGAGATGTGCATCATCCCCTACGGCACGCAGATGGGCGAGATCAGCTTCTGCGCCTACAACACCGGGGTCGGCTGGCGCAACATCGTCGAGAAGATGCTCGCCAACGCCACCGTCGCCGAGTGGTATCGCCAGCACGGCCGCCACCCGGTCTACGCCAAAGGCGAAGCGCTCGAATTGCCCGCGTTCGCCAATCCGATTTCGTCGCGCGCCCGTGGCGAGCCGATCAAGCTGCGCGTGCTTTGACGGCCGAGCGGCGCCAAGTTTGACAGGTGCGCGCGCGAGGTCGCAACTCGACCTCGTGACGGCGCGATTCGTGTCAGGGATGGTGGTCTTGGTGCTCGCGTCGGGGGCGCGGGCGGGTGAGCCGCGGGCGGCGATCGCCCCGACGACGGTGGGCCAGACGGCGCCGCCCGAGCTCGAGCGCGCGTTTCAAGACGAGCTGCCGCGCGCGCTTCAGGCCTCCGGATTTTCGCTGGTGCCGCAAAACGAGATCGACGTGCGGGTGAGCGAGCGGCCCGAGGTGCTGCGCTGCACCGCCGGCGGCTGCCTGGCGGAAGAGGCCTCGCTGTTTCACGTCGACCAGCTGATCCTGCCGCGCCTCGAGCTGCCGAAGATGGGCGGCGGCGTCACCGTCGGCCTCTCGCTCTACGACGCCGCGCAGAAGCGATCGATCGCCGAGGCGGTGACCCGCTGCTCGGCCTGCACCGCCGATCGACTGCGCGCCTCGGTGCGCGCCGCTTGCGCCCAGCTGCGCGCGAGCGCCACCGCCCCGGGCGCGCTCGAGGTGGCGACCTCGGGCGGCGTCGCGCGCCTGTCCGTCGACGGCGCGGCCAAGGGGGCGACTCCGTGGCACGGACCGCTGGCCGCCGGCGATCACGTGGTGGTGCTGGAAGCGGGCGGCGCGCGGGTCGAGCGCGACGTCAGCATCGCGCCCGGCCAGACCGCCCGCCTCGACGTGCCGCTCGAGATCCAAAAGCCCGCCGCTCAGGTGGCGCGCTTCCGCGTGATCAAATGGATCACGCTCGCGGCCGGTCTGGCCGCGGCAGGCGCGGGCGCCGGTGTGTGGGCGATCGACGGCCGGCCGACCTGCACCCTCTCGGGCACGCAGCGCCAATGCCCGAACCTCTACGATACTGCGCCGATCGGCGCAGCGCTGGTCGGCGTCGGCGGCGCGCTGCTCGTCACCTCGGTGGTGATGATCGCGCTCGACCACCGCGCCAAGGTTCGCGCCGCGCGCCAGACCACCGCCGCGGTAGCGCTGTCGCCGATGGCCGGTGGCGCGTCGCTGTTCGCGTTCGGCCGCTTTTAATGGAGTTGGAAAAGGGGATTATGATGTCGACGAAAATTAATCTTTGGCTGGTGCTCTTCGCGCTCGCCCCGCTGGCGACGCTCGGCTGCGACAAATCCAACAACTCCTACTGCGACGCGACGCACGCCTGCGGCAGCGGCCGCAGCTGCGACCTCACCACCAACGAGTGCACTACCTCGCAGGATCTCGGCATGCCCGATCTCGGCGGGGGCGATCAAGGCAAAAGCGGCGACGGCGGAAGCGGCTGCGCCCCAGCCTGCACCGGCACCACCCCGATCTGCGTCGCCCCGACCTGCGAGAGCTGCAACCAAACCGCCGACGGTGAAGCCGCCTGCGCCGCCGTCTCCGCGACCACGCCCCACTGCCTCCTCACCGGCTCGGACACCGGCTCGTGCGTCGGATGCCGCGACAACAGCGACTGCACCACCTCCCCCACCAAAGCGTTTTGCGACTCGACCACCCACACCTGCCGCGGCTGCCTCGCCGACGCCGAGTGCACCTCGCTCGTCTGCGACGAAACCCCCGGCTCGACCACCCGCGGCGCCTGCATCGACCAAGGCCAGGTCGTCTACGTCGACGTCACCGGCAAGTGCAGCCCAAGCAACACCGGCGATATCGGATCGCCGC
>JANWLJ010000038.1 GCA_025450955.1 Polyangium sp. (in: bacteria)
GAGGCCGGCACCTCGCCGAGCGTGGCGACTCCGCAGCTGAGCGTCACCGCGATCGACTCCCCCGACGGCAAGGTGACCCGCGCCGCCGCCACCTCGGCGCGCAGCCGCTCGGCCACTCCCACCGCTTCGCGCGACGGCGTCTCCGGCGCCACCACCACGAACTCCTCGCCGCCCGAGCGCGCCACCAGATCGACCTGCCGCAGTCCGTCCTTGAGAGCGCGCGCGACCGCTTTGAGCACCTGATCGCCGACGGCGTGACCGTGGCGGTCGTTGACCCGCTTGAAGCGATCGATGTCGAAGGCGAGCAGCGAAAGCTGCGAGCCATAGCGTTCGGCGCGGTGGAACTCGCGCTCGAGGGTGGCCCTCAGGCCGCGGCGATTCGGGATGCGGGTCAGCTCGTCGGTGCGCGCGAGCAGCTTGAGTCGCCGGTTGGCGGCGTGCAGCTCCTGGGCGAGCCGCTGGATGCGCAGCATCGCGCGCACCCTGAGCCGCAGCTCGAACGGCTGGATGGGCTTGCCGAGCACCTCGTCGGCGCCGGCGGCGATCCCGCGCGCGTGAGAGGCGTGATCGTCGAGCGCGGTGAGCAGGATCACCGGCACGAACGATCCCGGCCGCTGCTTGATCGCCTCGGCCACCTGAAAGCCGTCCATGCTCGGCAGCATCACGTCGAGGAGCACGAGCTGCGGGCGCTCCCTGCCGAGCTCGGCGAGCGCCTCCTCGCCCGAGCGCGCCTCGAGCACCGCGTGCCCGTCCCCTTCGAGGATGGCGCGCAAGAATGTCCGCACCTCCGCATCGTCGTCGACGACGAGGATGGTGCCTGCCGCACCCTCCGCCACGGAGCGATCGTAAGCCGTTAGAAGCGCGCGTCGAGCCCGGCCGAGACGATGTCGGCGTCGATCTTGTACGTGCCGTTGCCGACCGGCACCATGATGCTCGGGTTGATCGGGTTGAGCTGGAGCGACTTGGAGTTGGTGACGGTGCGATCGGCGGTGAACAGGTGTGCGTAACCGACGTCGAGCCGCACCGGCCCGACCCGCACGCCGAGCCCGAGCGACACCATATTGTGCAGCCCGTCGGCGGTGAGCACGGTCGCGGTCGCGTTCGGTGTCGCGCTTGTCTCGAACAGATAGCCGGCGCGCACCACCAGTCGATCGCGAATCGCTTCGTACTCGCCGCCGAGGTGCACCGAGAACGAGTCGTCGAGGTCGCGCACGAGGTGCATGGTGTTCAAATAATATTTTCCGATTCCCGGCACCCCGTCGATGTAGATCCCGTGCGGCTGGATGGTGAGATCCTTCTGCATCGACCACGCCTCGTAGTCGAAGCCGAGCTCGACCCGCAGCCGGCGAAACGGCCGGTACTCGATCCCGGCCCGCAGCATGAGCGGCAGATCGAAATCGACCGAGGCCGAGCTGCCGACCACCATCGCGTTGGCGAAGAACGGATCGGTCGGCAGGCGCGAGTGGACCTGGCCATCGGCGCGCACGAAGAACGGGAGCTGGAGCGCGACCGCGCCGCGGAGCTTGGGATAGGCGATGGTGAGCCCGAAGTTTCCCGACGGAGTGAACGCGCTGGTGGCGTCGAGATCGGTGAGCGCGTCGAAGCCGGGATCTTCGGGCGCGCAGTTGAGCTCGGTGCAGGCCGACAGATCGACGCGGCTCTTGAACTTGAGGATCATGTTCTGCAGGCCGGCGCCGACCCACACGTGATCGGTGATGCGGTAGGCGGCGGCGAGCTCCATCACCACCAGGAGCGAGCCGTTGATGGTGATCGACGAGTAGCGCTGCGGGCCCGTTTCCGGATACGAGTTCAATCCGAGATAGGGAACCCACACCCCGCCGGCGACGGTGAACCGCGGCACCTTGCGCGGCTTCCAGGTGATCGTCAAAGTTGGGATCGGGAGCAGATCGACGCTGCCGTCGACGCCCGGCTGCGGGTTGCCGCCCGAGTCGACGCGATCGTAGTGGGTGCGCTGAAGCACCAGCCCGACGTCGACCAGCGCGCTCACCCCGTCGATGTCGGCGAGGCCGGCGGGATTGTAGTAGAGCGCCCCGCCGTCGTCGGCGCCGGCCACGAACGATCCCGCGCGGCCGAGCGGGCGCGCGCCGCGGCCGGGCAAGAACATCCCGCCCGCGAACGCGGGTGACGAGAGGAGCGATACGATCAGGATGACGAGGCGCTTTCGCAAGATCCCCCTCGAGGCGAAGGCTAGTGAGGTCCGCGTTCCTTGACGATATTGAGGAAGCGGGTGAAGCCGCGCTGGTCGTCGAGGAGGAAGTCGCGCACCTCGCCGAGCATCGTCTTGTAGTCGGTGGCGTCGAGCGCGCCCGACTGTCCCGGGTTCGCGCGATCGATCTGTGAGATCACGTCGGCGACGTTCGAGGCCGGATAGGTCCCGTCGCTGTTCTGGTTGTAGAGGTTGCGAAGCACGGTGAGGAGCGCGTGGTTGGTGTCGAGGTCGCGCGCTTTCTTGATGAGGGTGAGCTGCGCATCGACGGTGCCGGCCGCCGGGTCGAGCGCGGCGCCGAGGATGTGCGCGACCGGCACCAGATCGGGATCGTCCATGAAGCTCTGCACCTGGTCGGCGAGCGTGGTGAGCGCGGTCTGAAAGACCAGGTCGTGATCCGATTCGTCGACGAGATATTGCAATAGATTGTAGAGCTGGGTGCGCGCGTCGGGATCGGCCTCCACCTTGGCCACGAAGTCGCCGAGCGCGGCGAAGGTCGGCCCGCCGAGCGTGTCGGTGAGATCCTGGGTGAGATCGTGGTGCACCCACTCGGCGAGATCGCCCGCCTGCGCGTGGGCGGCGATCCGCTTGCGCAAAAAGTCGAGCAGCACCAGGGTCACCGCGTGCATGCGCCGGTCTTGGAGCTGGTAGACGCCCGGAGTCGGCTGCACCACCGTCAGCATCTGATCGACCAGGTTCGAGGTCGCCGACTTCCACGACGCCTGCTGCGCCATCGGCGCTTGCGCCAGCGCCGCGCGCTTGTGCGCAAAAGCGTCGGCCATGAGGTAGTACGGCGTGGCCTGCGGAACCGGCGTGGTGCCGTCGGAGAAGGTGGTCGCGGCAGTGCCGCTCCGATAGATGATCCCGTTCGTCTTCGCCGCCGCCGGATCGAAGAGGTATTGCGCGGTCGACATCAAGACCGGCAGCGCCGGCTGCCCGCCCGCGGTGCCGTCGACGGTCATGCTGGTGAGCACCGGCGCGAGCGCGATGGTCGCCGGGACCAGATCGCTGGTGGCCAAGACCTGCGCGACCAGCGGCTCGTACGACTGCACGTTGTCGGGATAGGAGAAGCGCGGCTTGGTCGGATCGGTCGACTGATAGGTGTGGCCGAAGTACGACGACTGCGGCGACGCCCAGTGCTCGTGCAGCATCGCGAACAGATCGACGAAGATCTTGGCCGCGTTCTGCGTCTTGGTGCAGTTGCCGGTCTGCGGATCGGTCGCGAGACACTCGTCGTGCTTGGCGAACGCGTCGACCAGCGGCTG
This sequence comes from Polyangium sp. (in: bacteria), assembly GCA_025450955.1. Taxonomy (GTDB): domain Bacteria; phylum Myxococcota_A; class Polyangia; order Palsa-1104; family Palsa-1104; genus JANWLJ01. The sequence continues at coordinate 3,493 of JANWLJ010000038.1, forward strand.
GACCGCGGTGTAGAAGGTCGCGTTCGCGTTTCCCGACGGAGGATTCGGCATCGTCATCTCCCACGCGAAGATCGACTTGTCGTGGACGTCGATGAACTTGTCGCCGTCCTTGCACGCGATGTCGTCGGTGGTATCGGCGAGGAAGTTTCCGCCAATGCCGAGCGGAGCCGAGCTCGACGGTTTCTCGGCGTTGCGAAGAAACAGCGCGCGATTGAGGGACGACGGCGAGGGGAACTCACCGAACCCCGGAATCGGGATCAGCGACCCAATCAGCGACGAGCAGCCGCCGGTCAGGACCGCGTTGGTGGTGGTCAGCTGACCGCAGAAATCGGCGCCCGCTTTGGCGCTCGGATTCGCGTTGCGCGCGGCGGCCGACGCCATGTTGAGCACATAGAAAAGGCCGAGGTCGGGAACCTTGAACATCGCGCACGCCGCGTACGGGCCTCCCGAGAGCGGCACCGACGGATTGGCGCCGTCCTTGTTGCAGAACTGAACTCCGTCGGCGTCGTGGATCAGATGGGCGATGCGCTGCATGAGCGAGCGGTTGTAGTCGACGTCCGGCATGGTGCGGTCGACCGGATCGATCGTGTCGAGCGCGCCAGGGCCACCGACGAGGAGGTATTGGCTGTTCTTGGTGTGGTCGAAGTCGAGCTGATTGCGTGAGGTCATCAGGCGCGCGACCATCGGACCGAAGTCCTTCATCGCCGGATTCTGCAGCGCGCCGACGATGTCCTCGGCGAGGCCGGGCACGCGGAGGATGCGGACGATGAACGGCATCAGGTCGTCGTAGAGATCGCTCGTGGGCGGCACCTCGGCCTCGGGGTGCATCTTGCCGAGGTCCGAGACATTGAGCATCGCGCCGATCAGCCGCGCCGTCTGAGACTCGTACTTGGACATCAGCGTCGAGGCGGTCTCGAGCGTCTGGTCGGCGTTGGGATCGCCGAGGAGTTGGATGAACGCGTGGAGCAGATCGAGCACCGCCGACTGGGTGGTGTCGAAACCGTTATAAGTGAGCGAGCCCTGCATCCCGCCCATCGGGTCGAGATACATTTTGGTCTGGGTCGCGCGCGGCCCGAGCAGCGCCGAGAGGCCATAGACCAGCCCGAGCGTGGTGTCCTTCTGCGGGTCCATCAGCGTGAGCGCCTCGCGGGTCATGCCGCCAATCACCGTGCCGTCGAGATCGAGATATTGATAAAGCGGCGTGCCGCCGGGCGTGAGCGCGCGGCCCTGGGCGTCGCGGCTGGCGGTCGGAGCCGCGCCGGTATCGGGAAACGGCGTCGGCGCCGAGAGCGGCTGCCCGGTGGCGTCGACGAAGTGGCCGTTGCCGTCGGTGTCGGCGAGCCCATCACCGTCGGCGTCGACGAACGGCGGCTGCACCTTGCCGCCCACCGTCGCGGTGAGCGCCATCCCGCGATAGTCGCGCGCCACCAGCGGCCGCGCGGTGCCGTCGCCGAGATCGGGATGGGTCGAGAGCACCAGATCGAGCGCGAGCTTGAGCGTGCGCTCGGGATCGGCGGGGTTCGCCACCGGCTGCGCGTTCTTGAGCTCGTGCGAGAGCGCGGTGAGCACGCCCTTCCACTCCGCCTCCGCCGAGCCGCCGGGCGCGATCAGCGCGAGCAGCTTGCCGAGGAAGTCGTCGATGTTCGGATATTCGATCACGGTGTGGACCAGCCCGGCCGCGGTCTTGGTGGGCCGGTACCCGATCCGCGCCGCCAGTCGCGCCAGCGCCGGTGAGAAGTCGGGATCTTGGTACATGGTGTTGAGCAGGTTGCCGAGCGACGAGATCGCGGTCGGCATCGTCCCGTCGTCGGTGAGCGGCAGGATCTGCTCGAGGAAGGTCTCGAGCGTGTCGAGGAAGTCCTTGGGCAGGATCGCGTCGACGGTGGTGATCAGCAGATCCTTCTCGGCGACGATCGCCGGCAGCTGCGGCGGCGCGCCCGCCGGCGACGGCATGCCGTCGACACACACCGCGTGCCCGAGCGATCCCGACACGTCGACGGTCTGGATCTGTCCTGCCGCTTTTTGCGCGCGCTGGCCGGTATAGGCGACCCGCTGACAGCCTTCGCGATAGACGATCGCGCCGAATGAAGAATAGGGATCGACGGTGCGGTTGGTGTCGAAGGTGGAGTCGCAGCTCGCGCAGGCGAGGCTGAGGACTGTTGTCACCATTACAGCCTTAACAATCCGCGTCATGTGCCCCAACTCCCGGCCTGCTGGTGTCTTTCGTCCACATTAAAAGAGGGCGCAAGACGGCACAAGTGTAAGAATTCTCCGACCGCGTCCGGCGACAGCGCTAAAGTCGTGAGCCCGTGCAGCCGGAGCCGTTTGGCAAGTACCTGCTCACCGAGCGCATCGCCCAGGGCGGTATGGCGGAGGTGTTCCGCGCGGTCTATCAGGGCGCAGCCGGCGTCGAGAAGACGGTGGCGCTCAAGCGCATCCTGCCTGCGCTCGGCGGCGCGGGCGACTTCGTCACCATGTTCATCGACGAGGCGCGGATCGCGGCCTCGCTCACCCACGTAAACGTCGCCCAGGTGTTCGAGTTCGGCGAGGTCGCGGGCGCCTACTACCTGGCGATGGAGCTGGTCGAGGGCGCCGACCTCGGACGAATCGCCGAGGCGGCCAGGCGGCGGCGCCTTCCCCTGCCCCACCCGATCGCGGCGTTCCTCATCGCCGAGGCGGCGCGCGGGCTCGCCTACGCGCACGACAAGCGCGCGCCGTCGGGCGCTCTGTTCGGGATCGTCCACCGCGACGTCTCGCCGCAGAACGTGCTCGTCAGCTACGCCGGCGAGGTCAAGATCGCCGACTTCGGGATCGCCAAAGCGATCGGCAAATTGCACAAGACCGAGTCGGGCGCGGTGATGGGCAAGCTGCGCTACATGAGCCCGGAGCAGGTGACGGGCGAGCCGCTCGACGGGCGCAGCGATCTCTTTTCGCTCGGTCTGATCCTGTTCGAATGCCTGACGGGACGGCCGGCGTTTCGCGGCGCTAGCAAGGTGGAGACGTGGAGCGCCATCCTGCACACGGATCCTCCGAAAGTGTCGAGCCTGGCGCCGGATCTCACGGACGCGCACGATGAGTTGTGCCGCCGGCTCATGGCCAAGGATCCCCGCGAGCGGTTCCAGTCGGCCGAGGAGTTGGTTGGCGCGCTCCGCGTGA
>JANWLJ010000039.1 GCA_025450955.1 Polyangium sp. (in: bacteria)
GACGCCTGACGTTTTCTTGCGCGCATTTCCTCCCTCTGCGCATCGTAGTGGCTGATACGACCCTCGGGAGGGGACATGCGACGCTTCACGATCACGCTCTTTACCATCGGCTTGGGGATCCTTTGCGCGGCCCCCGCGTTCGCCGCCGATCCGGCCTACACCTACAAGGATCCGACCAAGCCGCCCGCCGTCGACGTCAAGAAGCCGACCGAGATCCACGCCAACATGACCGCCGGCCTGGTCTGGGTGGCGGGCAACTCGCAGTCGGTGGGCGGCTCGGGCACCGGGCTCCTCAGCATCAAGCACTGGCAGAACGAGCTCACCTTCAACGGCGGCTTCGCCTACGTGCAGTCGGGCGTGTCGAAGTACGGCACCGGCGGACCGATCACCGATCAAAAGGTGTCGGCGGAGAACTGGCTGATCAAAGGGCGCTACGACCGCTACTTCCTCGAGAAGAACACCGTGTTCGCCTCGTTCCAGTCCTCGGGCGACAAGCCCTCGGGCTACGTCTACCGGCTCGAGCCGCAGGCCGGCTACGCCCGGCTGCTCTTTCACTCGCCCCGCCAGACCCTCCGCGGCGAGATTGGCTACGACTACACCTACGAGCACCGGCCGTTCGGCACCACGCCGCGCAACGCCGACTTCCACTCCGGGCGTCTTTTCGTGTATTACGAAAATACCTTCACGCCCTTTGCCAGCATCTCCGAGGGGCTCGAGATGCTCGAGGCGTTCAACGACCTCGACACCTTCCGGCTCAACAGCCTGACCACGCTGTCGACGCAGGTGTACCGGAACATCGCGATCAAGGTGAACTTCAAGCTGATGTTCAACAACAACCCGCCGTCGCGGCCGACGACGCTCGTCGACCCGGTGACCATGACCGCGTTCGTCCCGCCGCCCGACAACAGCCACTTCGACAAGGTCGACACCCAGCTCGACGTGGTCCTGGCCGTCACCTTCTTGTAATACCTCGTATGACTGCAATTACATTTTCTGTAATACGGGATAATACGACGTATTACGGCGTATTCGCCTTGCCCTCCAAACCCTTCGAGAGATTGTCGATGAGCTTCTGCATCTCGGCGGGGCTGAGCCGCGGGTGGGCGGGATCGCGCGGCAGGTTGCCGAGAGCTCCGAGCACCGCGTCGTCGGGCGAGGCGCTCATCCCCACGCCGAAGCCGGCGGCGAGGTTTGCGCCGAACGACTCGAACGCCGACTCGGCCATCTTGGTGTAGGGCACGATCTCGCTGTTGGCCGCGTAGTCGTCGTAGGTGGTGTAGCGAATGTCCTTGGCCGGCGACGAGACGGTCGAAAGGTGGTAGCGGTCGGTCTTCTCGCCCGCAAACCGGATCGAGAAATCCCAGGCGAACAGGATTCCGAACAGCTTCTTCTTGGTGCCGGTGGTCGACTCGTAGATCGTCCCCGACGGGCCGACGTGATATTTGACCACGAAGGCGACCGGGCTGTCGGCCGTCGCGCGGCTCCGCGACGCGCCGTAGTAATAGCCGCCGTCGTCGAAGTCGATCACCTCGTTGGTGAGGAGATTTCCGAACGCGCGCCGGAGCGCCGAGGTGATCGAGGCTTCACGGACCTTGTTCATCGAGGCGGAGAAGGCGGTATCGGGCGCAATCACGTCGCCCCACTTCGCCTTGTCGAGGTTGGCGATCGCGGAGAAGTCGAACGAGCCGTCGTAGGTGATCTTGACCCGCTGGGTGCCCGACTTCTCGAGCGCGCGGATCACGTCGACGATCGCCTGCGAGGCCTTGGCGTCAGCGCCGACCGCCTTCTTTTGATAGAGCGCGATCGCCTCTTCGTAGCGATCGTTCATCCCCTGCTTCGCCAGCTTGGCGTGATCGCCCTTGGGAAAATGCTCGAGGTAGCTGCGGTAGTTCGCGATCGAGCTGTACTCGGTGCAGCTCTGCCACAGCGCGCGCTCGGCCGCGCCGCGGTTATACGGGATTGCGGCCGCGCCGAGGAGCACGCCGACCGCCGCGCACGCGCCGTAAAAACGCCAGGTCGCCGTGCGGCGCGCAGCGTCGGCGGGCGACTTCTTGACGGGGCCGAGCTGCGCCGGCGGCACCAAATCGTAGCCCTCTTCCGCGTCGAGCAGGCCCATCGACATGAGCTCGAGCACCCGCGCACGCTGCTGGAGCGCGCGGTTGGCCCAATCGACCGAGGCCTGCTGCCCGCGAATCGACAGATTGCAAATGGTGCCGGCGAAATCCATCCGAATCGCGGTGTGCTGATAGACGCCGTTGGTCGAGTGATGGGTGAGCGAGACGTCGTGCAGGTTCACCAGCGGCCAGATCGTCACCTGGTCGACGTCGACCTGCATGAGGTGCAGCGGATGGATGGTGGTGTACTTGCCATACGGGCTCTTGGCGACCCGGCGGAGGCGGCGATAGGCGAGGCCGACCAAGAGCGTCGCGCCGACCAGGGTGAGAAACATCTGCGCCTGCTCGGCGGGAATCCACAAGCGGGTCGCGCCGAAGCTGCCCACCAGCGACGAGAGCGCGGCGCCCGCCGCGACCAGCGCGAGCAGCACCGGCCCGAACCAGGCGTTGTGCTTGAGCTTGCCGGCCGCGTGGGTCTTGCCGTGGCTCGCAAGCCAGGTCTGCGATGCGGGCGGCAGCACCGAGATCGGCAGCTTGGTGCGCGACGGAAACTGAAAGCTCATCGACGCGCGCGACGGATCGAGCAGCCGGCACCGGGCGAGCAGCCGGTTCGCGTCCACCGAGCGCTTCATCGCGAACAGATCGGCGGCCAGCGACGCCAAACGGGTCGCCACGTACTTCTTGGTGTCGGCGTCGTCGGGCAGAATTTTGAAGATCTGATCGAGCTCGCCCTCGGCGAGATCAGCGCGGTTGCGCAAGAGCTGAATCTGCACCCGGCGCATGAAGAAGACGAAGTCCTGAAAGTCGACCTGCCCATCCATCTGGATCGCGGTGTCGAGCTCGGCGAGCGCGGCTTCGTACTGCTGCTGCGCGCTCAGGCAGTCGGCCATCGCCACCAGCGCGCGGGTGTCGATCGCGTCGAGCTCTTTGGAGCGTTTATAGGCCGCCATCGCCGGGCCGTAGTGCTTCTGCTGATGATGCGCGTAGCCCTGGTGCAGGTGATAGACCGCGTTGTTCGGCTGGGCGGCGACCAGCGCGTCGAACTGCGACAGCGCCTCGGCGGGCTGCTGGTTGTTGAGATAGGCCATGCCGAGCAGATCGCGCGCGAAGTGGAGCTGCGGCTGAAGGCTGAGCACGTAGGTGAATTCGCGCTGCGCGGTGCGGAAGTCGCCCGAGTCCATCGCCTCCATCCCGGCCTTGAGCCGCGCCGAGACCTCTTCGCCGTATTGATCGTACTGATCGACCGAGTCGTAGTCCTTGCGCGAGACCGGGTTCGAGAGCACCTCGTACGCCTCGCGGATCTTTTTGAACTCTTCGGCGTGGGTCTCGGGCGGATATTTTCGCACCAAGGCGAAATAGGCCTTCTTGATGGTCCGCTCGTCGGCGGCGCGCTCGATTCCGAGCACCTCATAGAGGCTCTGCTTCTTCTCGTTCCCCATTTTGAATCCCCGTTTTTTGATATTCGCTAGACGAGCGCTTTTTCGATCGCCTCGGCGACCGAGCTGACGTGAATGATCCGGATCTGGGCGCGCACCTCGTCGGGCAGCTCGCGCGCCTCGCGCAGGTTGCGCACCGGCATCAGCACCGTGCGCACGCCCGCCAGGTGCGCGGCGACCAGCTTCTCGTGGATGCCGCCGACCGGCTTGACCTCGCCCATGATGGTGATCTCGCCGGTGGCGGCGAGGTGCGGCGCGAGCTTGCGCTGGGTGTACGCGGAGATTCCCGCCAGGATCAGCGCCAGCCCCGACGACGGGCCGTCCTTGCCGAACTCGGTGTCGGTGAAGTGCAGGTGCAGATCGTAACGGGCTACCAGCTCCTCGATCGCGAGCTCGCGCGCGCGCGCCTTCAGGCACGAGAACGCGACCGTGCCCGCCTCGCGCCCGGTTGGGCCGACGTTGCCGCTGAAGATGAGCTCGCCCTTGCCGACCACCGCCACCGCCTCGAGCGGCGAGACCGCGCCGCCGCGCGGAGTCCAGCCGAGCACGCCGATCCGCCCGACCTGCGGCTCGTCGCCACCGTCGAGCCCGATGCGCCTCACCGGCTCGGTGAGCGAGCGCAGCTTGTCGGCCGCGCGGCCCGCCGGATCGCGCTTGCCCGCCTCGCGATACATCTTCTCCGCCTCGCCGCGGTCGCCGAGCGTGGCGTAGAGATCGCCGAGATCTTCGTAGGCGTTGGCGTCGTCGGGCTCGAGCACGATCGCTTTTTTGTAATACGGAACCGCCTCGCGCAGCCGGCCGCGCGACTGCGAGATATCGCCGAGGCGGTTCCAGGCGATCCCGAGCTCGGGCGCGCGCTCGACACAGCTTTGAAAGGCGCGCTCGGCGCGATCGAGCTCGCCCTCGACGAGCAGCACCTCGCCGCGGAGAAATTGGTAACCGGCCTGGGCGCGCGCGTCGGCCGGCGCGCCGAGGAGCACCCGCTTGGCGCCCGCCACGTCGCCCGCTTCGAGCCGCGCCGCCGCGCCCGACAGCTCGCCCGGCGCCACCGCGCGCTTGACCCGCGGATTGGCGAGCGCCGAGCGCGCCTGGGCCAAAAAGTAGTCGCGCCCGCGCGCGCCCGCCACCCGCTCGGAGGCCGCCTCGTCGCCGAGCTCGAGATAGAGCTCTTTGAGCTGCGCGGCGATCGCCGGATCTTCGGGCGCGAGGCGCTGCGCGGTCTCGAGCGCGGCGCGCGCGCGATCGAAGAGCAGCTTCATCCGGCACAGATCGGCGACGGTGGTGAAGCGCTTGGGATCGCGCGGCTCGAGCCGGGTCGCCTCCTCGGCGTGGAGGAGCGCGTCGTCGACCCGCCCCATCGCCAGATACATCTCCATCAATTCGTCGCGCACCGCCGGATCGTCGGGGCGCCGGCGCGCGGTCTCCTCGAGCGTGCGCAGCGCGTCCGACTCGCGCCCGTCGCGCTCAGAGGCGCGCGCGAGCAGCCGCCGCGCATTTTCGTGATCGACCCACTCCTCGCCGGCGAGCTGGAGCGCGCGCTCGAGCTGCTTGCACGCCGCGCGAAACTGCCCGTCGCCGAAGAGCGCCTCGGCGAGCTGATAGCGCGCCTGCGGATCGCCCGGCCGGAGCACCACCTCGCGCTTGAGATCGTCGATCAGAAACTGCGACGAAGACATCAGCGCACTCCGTGCGCGGATGCCCCGAAGGACGATCCGCGGGCCGTACCGGCCTCGCTCACATTCGCTCGCTTCCGCTCGCTCATCAGTCCAGCTCGAAGAGGAAGTTGGTGAGCTCCTGGTCGAGCCGGGCCACCTCTTTCGGATCGCCGGCGGAATCCCGTCCTCGCAGTCCGGAACGAGGAAGGTGTTGGTCTTCACCA
>JANWLJ010000040.1 GCA_025450955.1 Polyangium sp. (in: bacteria)
CCGGCGCGCTCGCCGCCACCGGCCAGACGCTCGAGCTCGACAGCGCCGTCGTCGGCGCGGAGACCCAGGTCTCGGCGTATGCCGGCTGCCCCACGGGCGCGGTCGAGCTGTGGACGATCAACGGCGGCAGCCACATCCCCACCCTGCCTACCAATCCCTCGGCCATGCCCACCTGGGGCGAGCTGATCTACGGTTGGCTGAGCGCGCACCCGAAGCCGTAGCGCTACTGCAAGGTGACGCCGGCGGGCGGGCGGCAGAAGAGCGGCGTCGGAAAATCGGAGAGGTTGTCGCCGGGGCAGGCGCCGCGCGTGTCGACCTGGCTGCACTGGCACTTGTTCAAATCGATGTTGCCGTAGTCGTCCTGCACGCCCTGGCCGCAGTTCGCGTGGTAGTCGCAAAAAACGGTGGCGCACGGCGTGCGGCAGGTGCCGTCGTCGCGCGCGGTCGCGCTCGGGCGGCCCGAGTGAAGCGGCTGGGCGAAGCACTCGACCGAGCTGCCGACGCCGCCGTCGGGCGCATACGGCGCCTTGTACCCGCACCAGCCGCCGTTGAAGACTTTGATTAGATGGTAGACGGTGTTGGTGATGGTATCGCGACAGTAGCGATCGACCGCGCGATCATACGCGGTGCCGCCGTCGGGAACGCCGGCGTCGGTAGGCGGCGCGCTCGCCTGCTGAAGCTCGGGCGGAAGACAGAGCTGAATCGCGAAGTGCTCTTTGCAGGTGCCCGAGGTGCAGTGCTCGTTGTCGAAGGTGAGGTTGCAGGCGCAGTTGACCACGTCATCGCCCGGCTCGGCGATGAACGCTTTCTGCATGACGTGACCGTTGCCGTTGCACCCGGCGAGAAGTGAGATCCCGATCACCACCACGAGCGCGCGCATCTCTTCCACCATGCGCCGGCCTCCGGCGCGACACAAGCGCGCCTCGCGGTCAGCCGGCCGAGCCGCCCTCGGCGGTGGGCTTGGCCTCTTTGCTGCCGACCACGATCAGGTTCATCCCGACCTGCACCGAGACCGACTTGCCGTCGACGGTGAGCTGGGCCTTGCCGTTGACGTACCAGCCGAAGCTGCCGGTGGAGAACTCGCGCGGCTCGGCGATCATCGGGAAGCCGCCGACGTCAATCTTGAGCGGCTCCGCCTTGGCGAGAAAGTCGGCGCGGGAGATCGGGCAGGTGGTCTTGGGTGGCATGCCCCGCGTATAGCACACGCGGCCGAGCGCCGTCAGCCGCGCGAAGACTCGACCTTCGCGCGCGCGAGCGCATAATCCCGAGATGCCCGCGCGTGGGATGGCCAGAGCGATGGTGCGCGCGCTGCGCCATCGCAACTATCGGTTGTTCTTCCTCGGCCAGGGCACCTCGCTCATCGGCACCTGGATCACCCGGGTGGCGACCGCGTGGCTGGTCTATCGCCTGACCCACTCGGCGCTCCTGCTCGGCGTGGTCGGCTTCGCCGGGCAGCTTCCCACCTTCCTGCTCGCGCCGATCGCCGGAGTGCTCGTCGACCGCTGGAACCGCCAGCACGTCCTCCTCGTCACCCAGGTGCTGGCGATGGTGCAGTCGGCGCTGCTCGCGATCCTGGCGCTCATGCACATCATCACCGTCTGGGACGTGGTGGTGCTCGCCGCGTTCCAGGGCCTCATCAACGCGTTCGACACGCCCGCCCGGCAGGCGTTCGTCGTCGAGATGCTCGACGCGCGCGAAGATCTGGCCAACGCGATCGCGCTCAACTCCTCGATGGTCAACGCCGCGCGGCTGATCGGCCCGTCGGTGGCCGGGATCTTGATCGCGCTGGTCGGCGAGGGCTGGTGCTTCGCGATCGACGCCGTGAGCTACATCGCGGTGATCGCCTCCTTGGTGATGATGCGGCTGCGCCCATTCGAGCCGCGCGCGACCAAAGCGCGGGTGCTGTTCGATCTGCGCGAAGGATTGGGCTACGTCGCCGCGTTCGCGCCGATTCGCGAGATCTTGATCCTGCTCGCGGTGGTCAGCTTCACCGGCATCCCGTACACGGTGCTGATGCCGGTGTTCGCCGGCCAGGTGCTGCACGGCGGCGCGCACACCTACGGCATCCTGATGGCGGCCACCGGCGTCGGCGCGATCGCCGGGGTGCTCTGGCTGGCCACCCGCACCAGCGTGCTCGGCCTCGGGCGCACGCTTTCGATCGCCGGCGCGCTGTTCGGCCTCGGGCTGATCGGCTTCGGGCTGTCGCACTGGCTGTGGCTCTCGCTCCTTCTGCTGATGGTCGCGGGCGGCGGGATGATGGTGCAGATGGCGGCGTCGAACACGCTGGTGCAGACGTTGGTCGACGAGGACAAGCGCGGCCGGGTGATGAGCTTCTACACCATGGCGTTCTTCGGGATGATGCCGTTTGGCAGCCTGGCCGCCGGTTGGCTCGGCGGAAAGATCGGCGCGCCGTGGACGGTGGTGGCGGGCGGCGTGGCGACGCTGGTCGCGGTGGCGCTGTTCGCGCGGCGGTTGCCGATGCTGCGCCGGGAGGCGCGCCCGGTGCTCGAGCGTCTCGGCATCTTGCCCGAGATCGCGATCGGCCTGCGCAGCGCCACCGATCAAGTGAGCCGGCCCGAGGAGTAGAGCGTAGAGCGGCAATATCGCCGCTCGAACGGCAAGATTGCCCTTTTGGCCCCAAATGGGCAGGCGCGGTCACCCATCGGGAATGCACCGCCATCTTCTTCTCGGCGCCTCGCTGGCGTTCGCGCTCCTCGTGAGCGGCTGCACCAGCTCGGGGCGATCGAATCACGGCAATGGAAACGGCAACGGCAACGGAAACGGCAATCAGGATCTGTCGACGAGCTCAGCGTCGGATCTCGGCGGCAATTCCTCGAGCGTCGATCTCGCCGGGGTCACGCCCGACTTGGCCAATCACGGCGCCTGGAGCTTCGGCAATGGCTGGCAGCCGCCCGACGCCGGCACCCAGCCGCCGCTTGTCGGCAGCGGCGGCACCACGGTGATCACCGGCCCGGGCGCCGACAACACCTCGTCGGGAAAGTTCGGCGGCTCGGGCGGCGCGGCGCCGACGATCGTCTATCCGGCCACGGGCGTGGTGGTGCCGCCGAATATGAACGCGCTCGAATTTCATTTCATCCCCGCGCCGGGCCAGACCCTGTTCAAGCTCTCGTTTCACGCGCCGACCATGAACGTCGACATCTACACCGGCTGCACCGCGGTCGGCGGCGGCTGCGTCTACGCCACCGACATGAGCTTCTGGTCGAGCCTGGTCCCCTATGCGCGCGGCACCGCGGCGGTGAGCTACACGATTAGCGGCGTCAACGGCGCGAGCCCGGGCGCGGTCGGCACCTCGGCGTCGCAGACGATCGCGTTCGCCGATCAAGATCTCACCGGCGGCATCTATTATTGGAACACCGGCGGCGTGATCGAGCGCTACGACTTCGGGCTGCCGGGCAAACCGCCGCAGGCCTATCTCACCGCGGCGAAGGTGGGCGCGTTCGCGTGCGTCGGCTGTCACGTGGTGTCGCGGCAGGGCGCGCGCATCGCCGCCGGCAAGGACATTCCGGCGCCGGCGGCCTACACCGTGTTCGACGTCGCCAGCACCACCCCGCTCAAAGCGAACGGCAATCCGATCGGCGGCGGCTCGAATTTTTCGTCGTTCTCGCCCGACGGCAATCACCTGCTCATCTCCGACGGCTCGAAGATCGGCTGGCAGGAGCTCTACACCGGCTCGATCGTCAATCCGTCGGTGGTCGCGCCCGGCACCATGCCCGACTGGTCGCCCGACGGCGCGCACATGGTCTACGCCAAGCCGGGCTCATCGTTTCCGATCGGGATCGCCAACCCCGGCGTCTCCTCGGCGTCGATCGAGACCCTGCACTTCAATGGGCTCGGCTGGGACACTCCGTCGACGCTGGTGCCGTTTTCCGGCGCGAATAACTATTATCCGGCGTATGCGCCGACCGGGGATTGGGTGGTGTTCAATCGCTCGCCGAAGAACGCCGATTCATTTGCGAACGCCGCGCCCGATCAAGACGCCGGCACCACGCCCGACGGAGAATTGTGGGTGGTGGCGGCGTCGGGCGGCACGCCGATTCGCCTCTCCGCCGCGAATAATCCCGGAAACTGCCAATGGCCGAAATGGGCGCCGGTGGTGCACAGCTATTACGGCGGCAAGATCTTGTGGCTCACCTTCTCGAGCGATCGCGCCTACGGCTTGCGGCTCGCGACCGGGCAGCAGACCCAGCTCTCGATGATCGGCTTCGATCCGGCCAAGGCGGCGGCGGGAGAAGATCCGAGCCTGCCCGGCTTCTGGCTTCCGTTTCAGGATATGTCGAGCGGCAATCACATCGCGCAGTGGGCGACCGAGATCGTTCGCAAGCCGTGCAGCCAGACCAGCGACTGCGCCGCCGGCGAGATCTGCCGCGCCGGCAAGTGCGTTCCGCAATAGCGTCGGGCGAGAGGCCGCTCGCCCGGGTGCCGCCGTCGCTGGTACGCTTCCTGCTGCCGCATTGAGAGCGTGAGGTCGCAATATTTCGGATGGCTGCTCACCGGCGCGCTCGCGCTCGCGCCCGGCGTCGCGCTGGCGCAAGGGCAACCCGCGGTGCCGCCGCCGAGCGCGCCTGCGACCACTCCGGCGCCGGTCGAGCCGCTCGAGCCGCTCGGGCCTGCGCAGGGCGGCAGCGAGGCGCCGGTGCGGATGGCGCCTTTGCCGAGGAGCGTGCCGTCGAGCGGCGGCTCGGGGAGCGTGAGCGATTTCTTCGGCAGCGACCAGGCGGGCGGCACCTCGCTCACCCCGGAGTCGGGCGGCGTCGACGTGACCGGCAGCCCGAACGTGCAGTCCTCCGGGCAATCGGGCTCATCGACCTACCCGTATTAGCCGGCGATCGAAATCACGGTTTGAGAACGCGAGCGCGTTTGCGCGCGCGCGGCCGCCAGCGATAACGATCGAGATCGATCCGGCCGCCCGAGCCGAAGCGCACCCCTTCGGCCTCGAGCATCGCGCGCTGAAGACCGGGCACGTCGTTCTCGGTCGACAGCCCGCCGCGCGCGTTGACCACCCGATGCCAGGGCACGCTTCCTTCGGGCGCGCCGTGGAGCGCCCAGCCGATTCCCACCGGTGACAGTCGTCCCTCGATCAATTCCGAAAGTTGCCCGTAGGTGACGACGCGCCCGCGCGGGATTTTGCGCACCCAAAGGCGGACCTGCTCGAAGATCGGCACCTCTTTCGGCATGCGCCCATGGTGCCCGGGCCGAAGGGGACCGGCAACCGGGTCCGACCACTTCACTTTGCGCTGGACCGTCGACTGCGGTTACAATCTGCGCTCCGTGAAACCCACCGACGTTTTCGACCCCAACTATTTTCACAAGGTCGTCGACTGCCAGTACGCCTGCCCGGCGCACACGAACGTTCCGGAATACATCCGGATGATCGCGCAGGGACGCTACACCGACGCCTATATGCTCAACCGCGAGACGAACGTGTTCCCCGGCATCCTCGGGCGAACCTGCGATCGTCCGTGCGAGCCAGCGTGCCGGCGCACCCGCGTCGAGGAGAAGCCGGTGGCGATCTGCCGGCTCAAGCGGGTCGCGGCGGATCTGCGCGACGACATCTCGGAGCGGCTGCCGCAGATCCCGACGAAGAAGAATGGCAAGCGGGTGGCGTGCATCGGCGCCGGGCCGGCCTCGCTCACCGTCGCCAACGATCTGATGCCGCTCGGCTACCAGGTGACGATCTTCGAGAAGCTCGACAAGGCGGGCGGCCTGATGCGCTCGAACATCCCGCACTTCCGGCTGCCCGAGCGGGTGCTCGACGAGGAGGTCGACGCCATTTTGCAGATGGGCGTCGACATTCGTTACAACAAGCCGGTCGCGAGCATGAAGGCGCTCCTCGACGAGGGCTACGACGCGGTATTCGTCGGCACCGGCGCGCCGCGCGGCAAGCAGCTCGAATTGCCGGGGCGGCACGAGACCGACAGCATCCACATCGGCATCGACTGGCTCGAGTCGGTGGCGTTCGGCCACATCACCAAGATCGAGCCGCGGGTCCTCATCATCGGCGTCGGCAACACCGCGAGGGACTGCTGCCGCACCTCCAAGCGGCTCGGCGCCACCGACGTCAAAGTGATCGCGCGGCGGCCGCGCAAGTACTTCAAGGCCTCGCCGTGGGAGCTCGAGGACGCCGAGGAGGAACAGGTCGAGATCCTCATCAACCACTCGCCGAAGCGCTTCGTCGTCGAAAACGGCAAGCTCATCGGCATGGAGCTCGATCGGCTCGAGTGGCGCGAAGAGGGGGGCAAGCAGCTCTCCACCATCATCGACACCGTCACCATTCCTTGCGACGCGGTGATCCTCGCCATCGGGCAGGAGAACTCGTTTCCCTGGATCGAGCGCGACATCGGCATCGAGTTCGACAAGAAGGAGATGCCGCTCGTCGACAAGAAGACCTTTCAGTGCACGCGGCCGGGCGTGTTCTTCGGCGGCGACGCGGCCTGGGGACCGGAGAACATCATCTGGGCGGTGGCGCACGGCCACGAGGCGGCGATCTCGATCCACAATCACTGTCAAGGCCTGCCGGTGACCGAGCGGCCTCAGCAGGGCATGACGCTGGTGAGCCAGAAGATGGGGCTTCACGAGTGGAGCTACTCGAACAACTACGACGAGGCGGCGCGCGCCAAGATGCGCCACGTCGATCTGGTCGAGCGGTTCAAGAAGCTCGAGATCGAGGTCGAGCTCGGCTTCGACCCCGAGGCGACCGCGCGCGAGGTGCAGCGCTGCCTCAATTGCGACGTGCAGACCAAGTTCACCGATTCACTGTGCATCGAGTGCGACGCCTGCATCGATATCTGCCCGCTGCTCTGCTTGACCATGACGCCGAACGCGGAGGAGCCGGAGCTGAGAAAACAGCTCACCGTGCCGGCGGAGAATTTGAAACAGGAGCTGTTCGTCTCCGGGCCGCTCAAGCAGACCAAGCGGGTGATGATCAAGGACGAGGACATGTGCGTCCACTGTAGCCTGTGCGCCGAGCGGTGCCCGACCGGCGCCTGGGACATGCAGAAGTTCGAGCTCTATCTTCCTCACGCGGGGCAAGCTTCTTGGACAACGTCAAAGTAGATCGCATCAACGAGTTCGCGTTCAAGATCGCCAACACCAACGGGACCGGATCGGCGAGCGCCAACGGTCTCATCATGCAGGCGATCTTCCGCATGGGCGTGCCCGTCTCGGGCAAGAACCTGTTCCCGTCGAACATCCAGGGGCTGCCGACCTGGTACGAGATCCGGGTCAACAAAGACGGCCACACCGCGCGCACGCCGGCGTTCGATCTGATCGTCGCGATGAACGCCGAGACCTACGCGCGCGACATTCAGGAGCTGCAGCCGGGCGGCTATCTGCTCTACGACTCGACCTGGCCGCTCAACCCTGCGCTCAAGCGCGAGGACGTTCACTTCCTCGGGGTGCCGCTGGCGCAAATGTCGCGCGACAGCTTCGACAAGCCGCGCGAGCAGATCTTGATGAAGAACATCGCCTACGCCGGAGTGCTCGCGGCGCTGCTCGACATCGACACCAAGGTGATCGACCAGCTCCTCGAAGAGAAGTACGGCGCCAAGCAGGCGATGATGAAGTCGAACCACCTCGCCTTCAAGCTCGGCTACGAGTACGCGCAGAAGAACTTCAAATGCCCGCTGCCCTTTCATTTGAAGGCGATGGACGCGACCCGCGACGCGATCCTCATCGACGGCAACACCGCGCTCGCGCTCGGCTGCGTCTACGCCGGCGCGACGGTGGCGGCCTGGTATCCGATCACCCCGTCGACCTCGCTGATGGACGCGTTCAAGGGGTTCTGTCACCGATTCCGCGAAAATAAAGAGACTGGAGAAAACAATTATTGCATTCTCCAGGCGGAGGACGAGCTGGCGGCGATCGGGATGGTGATCGGCGCCGGCTGGAGCGGAGCGCGCTCGTTCACCTGCACCTCGGGGCCGGGCATCTCGCTCATGAGCGAGCTCATCGGCCTGGCCTACTACGCCGAGATTCCGGCGGTGCTGGTCGACGTGCAGCGCACCGGCCCGTCGACGGGAATGCCCACCCGCACCCAGCAGGGCGACATCCTCACCTGCGCCTACGCGTCGCACGGCGACACCAAGCACATCCTGCTCTTTCCGGCCAATCCGGAGGAGTGCTTCTACTTCGCGGCCCACGCCTTCGATCTCGCCGAGCGGTTTCAGACTCCGGTGTTCATCGTCTCCGATCTCGATATCGGGATGAACGATTGGCTGTGCCCGCGTTTGAAATGGGACGATTCATATAAGCCCGACCGCGGGCGGGTGCTGTCGGCCGACCAGCTCGAGAAGATGGAAAAGTTCCTCCGCTACTCCGACGAGGATCAGGACGGCGTCACCTCGCGGACTTTTCCCGGCGTGCACCCGAAGGGCGCCTATTTCACCCGCGGCTCGGGCCACAACAAGTTCGGGCGCTACACCGAGCTGCCGCACGAATATCAAGAGGTGGTCGATCGGCTGTCGCGCAAACACGCGGCCGCGGCCAAATATGCGCCGGCGCCGATCGTCCACACCGAGGAGGGCGCCACCGTCGGGGTGGTCTCGCTCGGCGGCTGCGATGGCGGCGTCCGCGAGGCGATCGAGGAGCTGAAGAAGCAGGGGATCATCTGCGACTACCTGCGCGTGCGCGCCTTCCCGTTCGCCGATTCGGTCGAAACGTTTTTGCGCGCGCACACCAAGAACTTCGTCATCGAGCAGAACCGGGACGGCCAGCTGCGCACGCTGCTCATGGCCGAGACCGGGATCGAAAAGGAGCGGCTCAAGTCGCTGCTCGCCTACGGCGGCTTTCCGCTGTCGAGCCATCACGTGGTCGACGGGATCCGCCAGCAGCTCGGGAGCCAGTCGTGACCTACATCGCCAAGCCTCGCCTCATCCACCCCGGGCTGCGCAAGAACAAGCTCGGGCTCACCGTGCGCGACTACGAGGGCGCGCTCTCGACGTTGTGCGCCGGCTGCGGCCACGACTCGGTGACCACCGGGATCATCCAGGCGTTCCACGAGCTCGACACTCCGCCGCACCGGGTGGTCAAGCTGAGCGGGATTGGCTGCTCGTCGAAGACCCCGACCTATTTTCTCCGCGACGCGCACGGCTTCAACGCCGCCCACGGCCGCATGCCGTCGATCGCCACCGGCGCGAGCGCGGCCAACAAGCAGCTCACCTATATCGGCATCTCCGGCGACGGCGACTCGCTCTCGATCGGGCTCGGCCAGCTCGCCCACGCGATCCGCCGCAACCTCGACATGCTCTACGTGATCGAGAACAACGGAGTCTATGGCCTGACCAAGGGTCAGTTCTCCGCCTCGGCCGATCTCGGCTCGAAGTCCAAGCGCGGCGAGGCCAACAGCTACGGCGCGATCGATCCGGTGTCGCTCGCGCTCAGCCTCGGCGCGACCTTCATCGCCCGCAGCTTCTCGGGCGACAAGCGGCAGCTCGTCTCGATCTTGAAGGCGGCGATCGCGCACAAGGGTTTCGCGCTGGTCGACGTGATCTCGCCGTGCGTGACCTTCAACGATCACGAGGGCTCGACCAAGAGCTATCGCTACACCCGCGAGCACCTGACCGAGATCGTCCACTCCGACTTCGTGCCGCTCAAAGAGGAGATCACCGTCGACTACGAGGCCGGCGGCGCGGCGGCGGTCACCATGCACGACGGCAGCGTGCTGCTCTTCACCAAGGTCGCCGAGGGCTACGATCCGTCCTCGCGCGAAGCGGTCTTCTCCTATTTGATGAAGCACCAGGCGAGCGGAAAGATCCCGACCGGCATTCTCTACGTCGACGAGTCGGGCAAGGACATGCACGAGCTCAACCGCACCGCCGAGACCCCGCTCTCCGAGGTCGGCTTCGAGACCCTCTGCCCCGGCAGCGCCAAGCTCGACGAGCTGATGGACGACTTCCGGTAGTTGCGCGGGACCGTGCTAGCTTTCCGCTCATGACCGGACAAGATCTCGGCACGCTGCTCCTCCGCATCACCGTCGGTGCGCTGCTCCTTCTGCACGGTTTGGCCAAGCTGCGGCACGGCATCGCGCCGATTCACGGGATGGTCACTGCCAAGGGATTGCCGTCGGTGCTGGCCTACGGCGTCTATATCGGCGAGGTGCTGGCGCCGATCCTGGTGCTGCTCGGATACTTTACGCGGCCGGCGGCGATCGTCATCGCGATCAACATGGTGGTCGCGGTCGCGCTGGCGCACTCGGGCAATGTCCTTCACCTCGGGCGGTCGGGCGGGTCGGCGGTCGAGCTCGAGGCGCTCTACTTCGCCGCCGCGCTCGCGATCGCGCTGTTCGGCGCGGGGCGCTACTCGGTCTCGCGCGGCGCGAGCCGCTGGGATTGATGCGCTGATGCGTGCGCGCGTCGGGCTGCCTCCCGGGCCGCGCGAGCCGGCGGCGATTCAGCTCCTCGAGTGGACCTATCGCCCGCTTCCGTTTTTAGAGCGCTGCGCGCGGCGCTATGGCGAGGCGTTCACGGTGCGGCTGCCGGGCTTCGGCGCCTACGTCTATCTCTCGTCGCCCGAGCTCATCAAGCAGGTGTTCACCGGCGATGCGTCGCTGCTCGAGGCGGGCAAGGGCAACCGGATCCTCGAGCCGCTGCTCGGGATGCACTCGGTGCTGCTCCTCGACGGCGCCGAGCACCTGCGCCAGCGCCGGCTGCTCTTGCCGCCGTTTCACGGCGAGCGGATGCAGGCCTACGCGAAGCTGATGCGCGAGATCACCTGCGCCTCGCTCGACACCTGGCCGATCGGCACGCCCTTTTCGCTCCATCCGCAGATGCAGGCGATCACGCTCGACGTGATCCTGCGCGCGGTGTTCGGTCTCGACGAGGGCGCCGAGATGCGCGAGCTGGCGAAGCTCCTGGTCGCGCTGTTCGCGCCGCCGCCGTTTCTCTTTTCGTTCTTGCCGCTCATGACGACCGACCTGCCGCTCAGCCCCTATCGAAAGTTTTTGCGGCTGAAGGGGGAGGTCGATCGCGCGCTCTACGCGATCATCGCCGAGCGCCGGCGCGCCGATGCGGCCGACCGCACCGACATCCTCTCGCTCCTCCTCGCCGCGCGCGACGAAGAGGGCCGGCCGATGAGCGACGCCGAGCTGCGCGACGAGCTGGTGACGATGATCGCCGCCGGCCACGAGACCACCGCCACCGCGCTGTCGTGGGTCTTCGAGCGGATCCTCGCCACGCCCGAGGTGGCCGCGCGCCTCGACGCTGAGCTCGCGTCCGCGGGTGGTGCCGGCTTCGATCCCAGCCGCGCCGGCGCGCTGCCCTATCTCGACGCGGTGATCAAAGAGACCCTGCGGCTCAGGCCGATCATTCCGCTGGTGGTGCGGCAGCTCAAAGAGCCGTATCAGATCGCCGGCCATCTTCTGCCCGCGGGCGTGCACGTCGCGCCGTGCATCTGGCTCACCCAGCGGCGCGCCGATCTCTATCCCGATCCCGAGCGCTTTTTCCCCGAGCGATTTCTCGATCGCAAGATCGATCCCTACACCTGGCTGCCGTTCGGCGGCGGTATCCGTCGCTGCATCGGGATGGCGTTCGCTCAATTCGAAATGACCATCGTGCTCGCCACCGTGCTCGGCCGACTTCGCCTCCGCCTCGCCCCCGGCGTGCCGGTGCGCACGGTGCGCCGCTCGATCACCTTCGCGCCCTCGGGCGGCACGCGGGTGATCGCCGA